>CALCDN010000136.1 GCA_937900755.1 uncultured Acetobacter sp.
CCGAAAATGCCGTGCTGGAGCGCGTGCCCGCCCCAGCCCCGGACAAGCGTTACATGGTCCGCTTTACCGCCCCGGAATTTACATCCCTGTGCCCCATTACCGGCCAGCCGGACTTTGCCCATATTGTCATCGATTATGTGCCTGACCAGTGGATTGTGGAGAGCAAGTCGCTCAAACTGTTCCTGACCAGCTTTCGCAACCACGGCGCCTTCCACGAGGCCTGTTCCGTGCAGATCGCCAGCACATTGGTGGATCTGCTCAACCCCGTATGGTTGCGCATTGGCGCTTACTGGTACCCGCGCGGTGGTATTCCCATTGATGTTTTCTGGCAGACAGGGGACGCGCCCGCCGGGGTATGGATACCCGAGCAGGACGTGCCCGCCTACAAGGGCCGTGGCTGAAGCCCGGACATAAAAAAAGCCACCGTAATGGTGGCTTTTTTCTACTCTGACAGGCCAGAAAGCTCAGCGGGCAATGCCCGCTTCAATTTCTGCCCGAACGGCCTGGATCTGGTCCTGCAACACAACAAGGCGTGACGTATCGGTCTTGTCCGCCTTGTCCCATGCCTCGGACAAGGCCTCAAGCTGGGCCGTTGCCATGTCGATGGAAATATCGCTCACAGGTACGGCCTTGTCAGCCAGGACCGTACACCGTGTTGGGGTAATGTCCGCAAAGCCACCCCCCACAAAATAGCGATCGGTCACCTTGTCCCCTTCGTAAAGGGCAACAACGCCACCACGCAGAAGAAGCATCATGGGCGAGTGTTCCGGCATGGCGGCGATATCGCCCTCCATGCCCGGAAGAACGGCCATATCTACTTCACGCGACACCAGAACCTTTTCAGGGCTGATTATCTCAATCTGGATTGGCATGAATGGTGCTCCCTCCAGAAGCCGGCTATCAGGCCGACTCCCTCAGTTTTTCTGCCTTGGCAATCGCTTCTTCAATATTTCCGACCATGTAGAAGGCCGCTTCTGGCAGGTCGTCATATTCACCCGCACAGATTGCCTTGAAGGAGCGCACCGTATCGGTCACGGACACCAGCTTGCCGGGGGCGCCGGTAAACACTTCCGCCACATGGAACGGCTGGGACAGGAAGCGCTGGATGCGGCGGGCACGCGCCACAATCTGCTTATCGTCTTCAGACAGTTCGTCCATGCCCAGAATGGCGATGATATCCTGCAAGGACTTGTAGGTCTGCAGAATACGCTGCACTTCACCAGCCACCGCATAGTGCTCTTCGCCCACAATCTGCGGGTCCAGCGCGCGGGAAGTGGAGTCCAGCGGATCCACAGCCGGGTAAATGCCCATTTCAGCAATGGAGCGGTTCAGCACGGTTGTGGCATCCAGGTGGGCAAAGGTTGCCGCAGGAGCCGGATCGGTCAAGTCATCGGCCGGGACGTACACGGCCTGAACGGACGTGATGGAGCCCTTTTTGGTGGACGTAATACGTTCCTGCAGGGCACCCATTTCCGTGGCCAGCGTCGGCTGGTAGCCCACGGCGGAAGGAATACGGCCCAGCAGCGCGGACACTTCGGAACCAGCCTGCGTAAAGCGGAAGATATTGTCCACGAAGAACAGCACGTCCTGGTTTTCCTCATCGCGGAAATATTCCGCCATGGTCAGACCAGTCAGCGCCACGCGGGCACGGGCACCCGGCGGTTCGTTCATCTGGCCGAACACCAGTGCCACCTTGGAACCTTCGGTAGAACCGTTTTCGCCCAGCTTGATCACGCCCGCATCCTGCATTTCGTAATACAGGTCGTTCCCTTCACGGGTACGTTCACCAACACCGGCAAACACGGACACACCACCGTGCGCCTTGGCGATGTTGTTGATCAGTTCCTGAATAATAACGGTCTTGCCAACACCAGCACCACCAAACAGGCCAATCTTGCCACCCTTGAGGTAAGGGCAGAGCAGATCGACAACCTTGATGCCGGTCATCAGAATTTCGGACGCGGCGGCCTGCTCGTCAAAAGCGGGAGCCTCGCGGTGGATGGGGGCGCGACGTGCGGTATGAACAGGGCCCTGCTCGTCAATCGGTTCACCGATCACGTTCAGGATGCGGCCAAGCGTTTCCGGGCCGACAGGCACGGAAATCTGTGCACCTGTGTCGACCACTTCCGTGCCGCGGACCAGACCATCGGTCGTGTCCATGGCAATGCAGCGCACTTCATGTTCGCCGATTTCCTGCGCCACTTCGAGCACAAGAACCTGATCGCCCAGCTTGACATGCAGCGCGTTCAGAATTTTGGGCAGTTCGCCTTCGAACTGCACGTCAACAACCGGCCCTTTAATGGTGGTAATGCGGCCAACAGCATTGGTCTTCGTGGCCGCAGGGGCCTGGGTCTGGGTTGTGGTATCCGACATGGGTCAGCTCCTGCGGGGCATACGATCGGGCTCAGACAGCCTGTGCGCCCGAAATGATTTCGATCAGCTCGTTAGTAATATTGGTCTGGCGGGTCCGGTTATAGACCTGGGTCAGACTGTCGATGGTACGGCCAGCATTACGCGTTGCGTTATCCATGGCCGTCATACGGGCACCGTTTTCGCCCGCGACCGTTTCCAGCAGCGAGGCATAAATCTGGACCTGCAGGTTACGCGGCAGCAGCATGGCCAGCAGCGTTGCTTCATCAGGCTCAAATTCGTACTGGGCCACGTCGTTGGAAGCTTCAAGCCCGGGGCTTGCATCTTCCACGACCATGGGCACCAGTTGCTGGCATGTCGGCACCTGTGTCATCGCGTTGCGAAACTTGTTGAACACAAGCGTGCAGACATCAATCTCGCCTGCTTCGAGCAGGGCGTTGATTTTTTCACCCAGACCACTGGCAACGGAAAAGGGAATTTCCTTGGCGCTGGTGCCGATCACATGGTCAACGATCAGGTCCGCGTGGTCACGCATGAAAAAACTCAGGGCGCGACGGCCAACCGGCAGCAGACGAACCGTCTTGCCTTCGGACTGAAGGCGACGGATGCTCTGCACCGTAAGACGATGAACGTTGGCGTTAAAGCCGCCGCACAGACCACGGTCGCTGGTCATGGGAACAAGGAGATGGACCTTGTCCTGCCCGGTGCCCGCCAGAAGAAGAGGCGCTCCGTCCTCCCCCCTGGTAGCGCCAGCCAGTTCACCCAGCATACGGCGCATGGCTGCCGCATAAGGACGAGCAGCTTCTGCGCTGGCTTGCGCCCGCCGCAGCTTGGCAGCCGCCACCATTTTCATGGCGCTCGTGATCTTCCGTGTCGATTTGATACTTCCGATCCGGGCGCGTAGTTCCTTAAGGGAAGCCATGAGTGCTTCTGCTCCCTCAGCCGGCGAAGTTGCGGTTGAAGGCGGTCAGGTATTCGGTCAGCCGCGCTTCAAGGTCCTTGGAGATGGCCTTTTCCTTGCTCAGCGTGTCCAGAATATCCTTACCAGCGCTCCGCACATCGCTCAGCACTGCGCGTTCCCACGCCACAACCTTGTTGGCGGCAATGCCATCAAGGAAGCCACGGGTACCAGCAAACAGAAGAACAACCTGTTCTTCCACCGACAGGGGCGAAGCCTGCGGCTGCTTCAGCAGTTCCACCAGACGTGCGCCACGGGCAAGCATCTTCTGCGTTGCCGAGTCCAGGTCGGATGCAAACTGGGAGAACGCAGCCATTTCGCGGTACTGGGCAAGCTCAAGCTTGATTTTGCCCGCAACCTGCTTCATCGCCTTGATCTGTGCTGCCGAACCAACGCGGGAGACGGAGCCACCCACGTTCACGGCAGGGCGGATGCCCCTGTAGAACAGATCGGTTTCGAGGAAGATCTGGCCATCCGTGATGGAAATCACGTTGGTCGGAATATAGGCGGCCACGTCCCCGGCCTGCGTTTCGATCACGGGCAGGGCCGTCAGCGAACCCGCGCCATTGACGTCGGACATCTTGGCCGCGCGTTCGAGCAGACGGGAGTGCAGGTAGAACACGTCACCCGGATAGGCTTCACGGCCTGGGGGGCGGCGCAGCAGCAGGGACATCTGGCGGTAGGCCACGGCCTGCTTGGTCAGATCGTCATAGCAGATCAGGGCATGCATGCCGTTATCGCGGAAGTATTCGCCCATTGCGCAGGCGGCATACGGTGCGAGGTACTGCAGCGGAGCCGGGTCAGAAGCGGTTGCGGCCACGACGATGGAATACTTCATCGCGCCTTTTTCTTCCAGCAGACGCACAAGCTGTGCAACCGTGGAACGCTTCTGACCAACCGCAACGTAGATGCAGTAAAGGGACTTTTTGTCGTCGCCTTCGTCATTCACGGTCTTCTGAGCAAGGATTGTGTCGGTCAGAATGGTTGTCTTACCCGTCTGACGGTCACCAATCACCAGCTCACGCTGACCGCGCCCGATGGGCACGAGGGCGTCAATGGCTTTAATGCCGGTCTGCATCGGCTCACTGACGGACTGGCGCGGCATAATGCCGGGTGCCTTCACTTCAGCGCGACGCATTTCAACGTTGGCGAGCGGGCCTTTGCCGTCGATCGGGTTACCCAGACCGTCAACAACGCGACCGAGCAGGCCTTTACCTGTGGGGACTTCAACCACAACACCGGAGCGGCTGACAGTGTCGCCTTCACGAATGTTGGTGTCATCACCAAAGATAACGATACCGACGTTATCGCTCTCAAGGTTCAGCGCCATGCCTTTCTGGCCGGAACCCGGGAACTCAACGAGCTCCCCGGCCATCACGTTCTGAAGGCCGAACACACGGGCAATGCCGTCGCCGACAGACAGAACAGTGCCGGTTTCGACAACATCGGATTCTTTGTCGAACGAAGCAATCTGCTGCTTGAGGATATCCGAAATCTCTGCGGGACGGATTTCCATCACGCGGCTCCCTTCATGGCGTAATGCAAACGAAACAGGCGGGTCTTGAGGCTCGCGTCGTACAGCTTTGCCCCCACACGGACGACAAGGCCGCCCAGCAGGGTGCTGTCAACACGCTCACGAATATTGATACGGGAATAACCGGCCTCGGCCAGACGGGCCAGAAGCTGGGTGCGCTGCTCTGCCGTCAGCGCCACGGCGCTGCTGACCTCGGCCACCACCTCACCCCGGCGGGCCACGGCCAGCGCATCAAGGGCTGCGAGTATCCGGCGCAGCACTGGCAGGCGACGGTTATCAGCCACGACACCCACAAAATTACGAAGAATCTGACCGAACCCCTGAGCCTCCAGCACGGCCAGAACGGCCTTGCGAGACACCAGAATATCCAGACGCCTGTCTTCCAGAACAGTGCGCAGGGGCGCACTCTCATCAATCAGGCGGGCAAGTGCGCCGCCTTCATCAAGCACGGTATCCAGCTGCCGCTGTTCGGCCGCCAGATCATAAAGCGCAATTGCGTAACGGCCCTCAAGACCGTTGGCCGCAAAAGCAACTGGTTGTGCTGTCGTTACGCCCGAGGCCACCACTCTTTGGTTCTTTCCTTCTGTGCGCGCCGGCATTCCACACTGACAACGATGCAACCCGGACCATCAGGCGATGAATCCAGATTTTGATGCATCTGTTGGCGCGGCCTCTAGCATGACCACAACAGGCACGCAACTAGCTGAACACCCCTAATTTTAGACTTCCGGCCCGATGCCATGGATTAAGGCCGGACAAAAAACCCGCCTCAAAGGCCATACAGCCGGACCTGTCACGGCACAAACGGAGCAAACCCCGCGTGAACCAGCCGCCACGGGCCGCAAAAAAACCGCTACGATCACGAAACGGTGAAAAGCGGAATATACTGTTTTATCGAGGGAACTCTGGAGCGGACAGAGGGAATCGAACCCTCCTCGGTAGCTTGGAAGGCTACAGCATTACCACTATGCT
>CALCDN010000137.1 GCA_937900755.1 uncultured Acetobacter sp.
CAGCACACCTTCACCAATACCAACCAGCACCAGCCCCTGAACGGAGCCATGGATGGAGGCGACAATCTGGCGGGCGATACTCTCGCCCCTGCGGCCAAAGGCCCTGCATGAGGCAACACGGCACTGACGAATGACGGAGACCCCGTCCTTGTACAGGAAAAACAGCGTCAGGATGGAAAAGCAGAACAGCGTGCCCCGGTGCGCTATCTGGCTGCCCAGTGCCCGTGTGACCATAACTCCCTTGTTATCCAGAGCACCCAGCAGGCCCGATACATCGCGCGGGTTGGACAGGTGCGTTTCCCACATATGTGCAATGGTTGCGGCCCCTATGGGCAACTGCTGGATAACATCAGGCACGGGAACGCCAAATTTGCGGGCATGGTCCAGCCATTCCAGAGCGCTTTGGGCCTCTCCGATCGCTTCGAGCGTGAGCAGGGTCAGCGGAATGACAAACAGGAGCGCCATGACGGCGGTAAACAGCAGTGGCAACAGCGTGCCCCGGGCGGCATGTGGCCATATGCGGCACGCGCTGCTGTAGAGTGGCCATGTGGCAATGGCAAAAACGCCGCCCCACGCCAGAGCGGGCAGAAAGCCCTGAATGGTGTACAGGGCCACGGCCACAATAAAGAGGGCTAGAAGACTGCGCGCCATTTCCTGTCCCCGCTTGGAGCGCTGGCTGGCCTTGATAAGGCCGCAACGCTGGTGAGCGGGCACTAATGAAGATGGAGGCGTATTGGGCATGCGCGATGTGTCTTTCCAATGGTTCTGTTTTGCACAGACTGTACTCTTCATGCGTTTGTGGCAGCATACTGTGTTGCGGACGAATAATATAGCGTATGCGGCGTTGTGTCGGATGTGGGGCTGCCGGTTTGTGGGAGATTGGCAGTATCTTTTTCCAGATTTATCTCTAGTGTTCCGCTGCTTGCCTGCACATTGAAGCGGATATCCCATGCTCAGAAATTTTCTGACAGTTGGCGGCTGGACCATGCTCAGCCGTATTCTTGGTCTGGTACGTGACCAGCTTTTGGCGGCCTTCATGGGGGCAGGCCCATTGCAGGATGCGTATCAGGTTGCGTTTCGCCTGCCCAACATGTTCCGCCGCCTGTTTGGCGAGGGGGCGTTCAACGCCGCTTTTGTGCCCATGTTTTCCACCCTTATGGTGCAGGAGGGACGTCACGAAGCCCGCCTGTTCGCGCGGCGCGCGCTTGGGGTCATGCTCGCATGGCTGGTGTTTTTGTGTGTGCTGGGCGAAATATTCATGCCGCAGGTCCTGCGCGTTATTGCGCCAGGTTTTTTGCAAAGTGGGGACCGCTATCTTCTGGCGGTCAGCCTGAGCCGCATTACGTTCCCCTACCTGGTCATGATCTGTGCGGCGGCTCTGCTGGCGGGGGTGTTGAACGGCCTGCACCAGTTTGGCATGGCGTCGGCTGCCTATCTGGCTTTCAATGTGGTTGGCATTATTGCCATTGTCGGGGCGTCTCCCTTTTTCCCCAGTGTGGCCTATGCCGCGGCATGGGGGGTTACAGCCTCTGGCGTGGTGCAGTTGGGGTTGCTGGTCTGGGCGTGCGAGAGGGCGCAGTTCGGCCTTATGCCGCTCTGGCCCAGGCTCACGCCACGTATCCGCCTGTTGCTTCGCCGCATGGTGCCGGGGCTGATCGGGAGTGGTGTGGGCCAGATCAACCTGACGGTGGACACCATTATTGGCACCTTGCTGCCTGCGGGGAGCGTGTCGCTCATGTATTTCGCGGACCGGATCAACCAGTTGCCGCTGGGTGTGCTGGGGGCTGCTGCTGGCACCACCTTACTGCCCGTGCTGACACGGTATTTGAGTGCGGGGGATACGGAGGGCGCGCACAGGGCCCAGAACCGCGCCATTGAATATGTTGTACTGCTGACCCTGCCAGCCGTTGCCGGGTTGCTGGTCCTGGCAGGGCCGATCATGATCGTGCTTTTTGGGCATGGGTCTTTTACCGAGCATGACGCACTTTTGTCTGCCCAGTCCCTGCGGGCCTATGCCATGGGGTTGCCGGCCTTTATTCTGGTCAAGGTTCTCTCGCCCGCGTTTTTTGCGCGCGGAGATACACGGACCCCGGTCTATGTGGGCATTGGCGTGCTGGTGTTGAACCTTGTTTTGAACCTGTTGTTCATGAAACCCCTGGCGCATGTGGGGCCACCATTGGCCAGCAGTGTGACCGCATGCGTCAACGTGGCTTTTCTGGTTGTGCTGCTGTTCCGCAAAAACGCGCTGCTTTTGTACTGGACGACCCTCTCGCACATGGGGCGCGTGTGCGCGGCCGCCGTGTTCATGGGGCTGGGGC
>CALCDN010000138.1 GCA_937900755.1 uncultured Acetobacter sp.
GATTGTGGGGGTTGCCATGGGGTGGGGGCTGGATCACTGGCTCCATACCAGGGCGTTGTTCCTTGTCATCTTCGCACTTTTGGGTGGGAGCGCCGGAATGTTGAATGTTTGGCGTCTGGTCAGGACGATAGACGTAAAGTAAGAAGCTGAGGCCCGAAGGTCGATTCGGGGCAGGTTTAGGAGAGCGGTTGTGGCGGGCGGTTCCAGCATTAACGTACTTGAACAGTTTGAGCTCCACCCCGTTCTTGGCGGACTGGGCGAGGCCCTGCGCTTCAGCCAGTCTCCCCTGTACATGATCGCGGCGGTCTGCCTGGTTCTTGCGTTCCTGTATTTTGGCATGCGCCCCGCGGCTGTCGTGCCCGGCAGGCTCCAGGCTGCGGCCGAGGTCTGCTACGAATTCATTCACAACATGGCCGTGGACACGATCGGGCCGGAAGGTGCTGCCTTCTTCCCGTTCATCTTCACCCTGTTCTTCTTCATTCTGGCGGGGAACTACATCGGGCTTCTGCCGTTCTCCTTCACCTTCACCAGCCATATTGCCGTCACCTTCGCCATGGCGTTCATGGTGTTCCTGCTGACGGTTGTGGTCTCTTTCAAGGTGCAGGGCCTGCGGTTTTTCGCACACTTCATGCCGGACGGCGCCAGCCCCTTTCTGGCGCCCCTGCTGATCCCGATCGAAATCCTCTCGTTCCTTTCCCGCCCCGTGAGCCTGTCCATCCGACTGTTCGCCAACATGGTGGCTGGGCATGTCATGTTCGATATTTTCGCAAGCTTTGTTGTCATGCTCGCCAGTTTTGGCGTAGTGGGTGACGTGTTCGCGATCGGGCCGATCGCCATTAACGTGGCGCTTATGGCCCTTGAGTTGCTTGTTGGGGTCTTGCAGGCCTATGTGTTTGCAATCCTGACGTGCATTTACCTGCGGGAGGCCGTGGCTCACTGAGCTGCTTTGCCCGTTTCGTTTAAAACTGTCTTAAAACAAGGAAGTGACTGATATGGACATCGCTGCAGCCCGGGAAATCGGTGCAGGTATCGCCGTTATCGCCCTCGCCGGCGTTGGTATCGGCCTCGGCAACATCTTCTCCACGCTGGTCAGCAGCATTGCCCGTAACCCGGCGGCTCGCCCGCACGTGTTCGGTCTGGGCATGCTCGGCTTCGCACTGACAGAAGCTATCGCCCTGTTCGCGCTGCTGATCGCATTCCTGATCCTCTTCGTCTGAGATCGGGAAAACAAGAGGAGACATTCCTGTGGGTGTGATTACGAAGACAGTTCGTGCCGGACTGCTTGCAACGGTTTGCGGCGTTTCTTTGCTGGCCGTTTCGGCACCTGGTGCATACGCCACGGGAATGCCTCAGCTTGACTTTGCCAACCCGCTCGTGACCGGCCAGGTCATGTGGGGGGCAATTATTTTCTTCATCTTCTATCTTGTTCTCAGCAAGGCCATGCTGCCGGGTGTTGCCCGTGTTCTGCATGACCGTAGCCAGCGTATTACAGGTGACCTTGAGGTCGCCCGGTCCGCTAAACAGGATGCTGACAAAGCCGTAGCCGAACTCCAGCAAGCCCGAAAGGATGCCATGGCGGAAGCCCAGGCGCATCTGCAGAAGGTCCTGGACGAGGAACACCATGCGGCAGACCAGCAGATGCAGGAAATCAACGCACGTCTGGCGTCTGAAATAGCGGATGCCGAAAAGAATGTTGCGGCGGAAAAAGCGCGGGCCTTGAACGCGCTGAAAGAAATTGCGGCCGATACCACGCAGGCGCTGGTCCAGCGACTGACCGGTATTGTGCCAGACGCCCAGCTTGTTGCCCGGAATGTTGAGAGCGCCTCGGCGCATCGCAGCATTATCTGATCCGTTCTCAGGGGAATTTTGGTCATGACTGACATTTTTCATGTGGCGGGTTTCTGGGTCGCTGTTTCGTTTGTTCTGTTTTTTGTGCTGGCCGGTAAAAAGCTGTGGACGCCTATCGCCTCCATTCTGGACAACCGCGCCAACCTGATCCGTGAGGAACTGGACGAGGCAGCCCGCCTGCGCCGCGAAGCCGAGCAGATGCTCGAAGACGCAACGCGTGAGCGTGAACAGGCTCTGGCGGAAGCCAAGTCCCTTATCGAGCAGTCCCGCATCAAGGCGGACGAAATGGCCAAGCAGGCCCGTGCCGAAGCCGAAGCCGCCGTGCGCCGCCATGAGCAGATGGCGCGTGACCGGATTTCGGCGGTCGAGCGTGCAGCCGTCAAGGAAGTGCGCCAGCTTGCCATTGATGTGGCGGTCAACGCCGCGCACAGCATTATTCCACAGGCCATTGATGAGCAGAAAGCCTCCGCTCTGGTTGACCAGGCTCTGGCCGACCTGCCTGCCGCGTTCTCCCGTCAGGCAGCCTAGGCTCATCTCCCTTCAGGGTACATATGTATGACACACACGGTGCAAGCCTCTGTGTCGCAGGCAAACGATGTTCAGCCCGTGCTGAGCATCGTTATTGCCGTTCTGGACGAGCAGGATAACCTGCCACAGGTCTGCCGCGAACTGGCCGAAGCCTGCGCCGGCCTCCCCCCATCCGAAGTGGTGTTTGTCAACGATGGCAGCCGGGACAACACGGTGGCCGTGCTGGACCAGCTCCGCCGGGACTGCCTGCCCAATTTGCGGATTCTCTCGCATGACCGGTGCTGTGGCAAGTCCGCGGGCCTGCGCACCGGCATTACGGCGGCAAAAGGCCAGTGGATCGCCACGATTGATGGTGACGGCCAAGATGACCCGCGTGAACTGATCGGCCTGCTTGCACTGGCGCGCGTGGCCAGGGGACGGCCCCCGCTTGTGGTGGGGGTGCGCGCCAAACGCAAGGATGGCTGGTCCCGCCGGTTTGCCACGCGCTTTGCCAATGGCCTGCGCCAGAAGCTGCTGCATGACCATTGCCCCGATACGGGTGCCCCGATCAAGATTTTCCTGCGCGAGGATTTTTTGCGCCTGCCCCAGTTTGAAGGGCTGCATCGGTTCCTGCCCGCCCTGTTTGCATCCTACGGGGTGCCGCTGGTGTGCCATCCGGTTTCGCATCGGGCACGGCTGCATGGGCAGTCCAAATATACCAATTTCAACCGGGCCGTGGTCGGGGTCCGGGACCTGCTGGGGGTTCTGTGGCTGCGCAACCGTACCCGCCTGCCCAAAACGGTTGATGAATGTTAGGCTTCAGGCGCGGCGCGCATGCCCTGCCCTGGCGTGTGCTGCTGCTGATTGGTCTGGCGGCCTTTGTGCTGTTCCTGCCCGGCCGCATGAGCACCCCCCCGTTTGACCGGGACGAACCCCGTTACATGGAAGCATCGGCCCAGATGCTGGAGACGCACAACTATATAGATGTGCGGTTCCAGGATAAGCCACGCTACCTCCAGCCCGCGGGCATTTATTGGCTGGAGTCCCTGGCGGTCCGGGCCGTGGGCACGGAGTATGCCCGCACCGTCTGGCCGTACCGTATTCCTTCCCTGCTGGCCATGACCGGGGCGGTGGTGCTGAGCGCGATCATGGGGGCCAGCCTGTTTGGCCCGGTGGCCGGGATTGGCGCGGCGGTGTTGCTGATGGCCTCGGTGCTGGTGGCGGCGGAAAGCCGGATGGGCACTATTGATTCGTGCCTGCTGCTGAGTGTGCTGGTGGCCCAGTTCGCGTTGGTGCGCGCGCTGGGAGACCGGGAGGCAGAGCGCACAACACCCGTTGGCACGGCGTTGCTGTTCTGGGGGGCTGTGGGCTGCGGGCTTATGCTCAAGGGGCCAGTTGTTTTAATTCCCTCCCTTGCCACGCCACTCGCACTGGGTTGGGTCGAGCGGAACCTGGACCTGTGGCGCAGGCTGCGTCCGGCCTGGGGCTGGCTGGTGGCCGCCATTGTGGTGCTGCCGTGGTGCATTGCCATTGGGGTGGTCAGCCATGGGGAGTTCTTCCGCCGGTCGGTGGGGGTGAACTTCCTGGGCAAGGTGGCGTCGGGGCAGGAGGCGCATGGCCTGTCTCCGGGGTACCACCTGCTTGTGTTTGTGATTGCGTTCTGGCCCGGTTCCTACTTTGCCGCCAGCGTGCTGCCGCAGGTCTGGCGGGAGCGGCGCACCCTGCCGGTGCGCTACCTGCTGTGCTGGATTGTGCCGCATTGGGTGGTGTTTGAGGGCATTGCCACCAAACTGCCCCACTATGTGCTGCCGACATACCCCGCCATTGCCATACTGAGCGCTGGCCTGCTGGCGCAAGGTGGCGTTGTGTGGCGCAATGGCCCGCATGCGCGCTGGGGGCGTGCGTTGCTTGGGGCCTATGCCGTGCTGTGGTGCCTTGTGGGCTGCGCGCTGGCGGCAGCAGGCCCGGTGCTGCTGTGGAAGCTGGAGCACCGGTTTTCCATTCCCGCCATTGTGCTGGCCGGGGGGGTGTTGCCACTGGTGGGCCTTGCCATGTGGCAGGTCTGGCGGGCGGAGCTATGCTATGCGGCCCTGAGCAGCTGTGTTGCGGCGGCCTTGCTGTATGTGGGGCTGTTTACGGTTGTGGTGCCACAGTTGCGCAGCATCTGGCTGGCGCCCCGGCTGGTGGAACTGGTGCAGGCGCATAAGCCCTGTGCCCGGACACAGGTGTATTCCGTCTCTTTTTCCGAACCCAGTCTGGTGTTTCTTATCGGTGGCGAGGTCGTGCTCGAAAACGCGGCCCAGGCTGCGCAGGCCATGCGTGAGCACCCCACCTGTTCCGCCGCCCTTGTAGATGTGCGCGACCGCCAGACCTTTGTGGACGCACTGGGGGCGGATGGGCCAAAGGCCCGCAGCCGTGGCACCGTGGCGGGGTTGAACTATTCCAACGGCCACGCCATGGCCATCAGCCTGTACACGCTGGATGGCCCTGTGGCGGACAAAACCCGCTGAGTTTCCATTTTTTGGTGCGGCTGCTGATGTCTGGCCGCTGAAGGGCTGTGCCCGGTGGTCCGCCAGTGGTCCCCCGGTGGTCCGCCGGGCAGGGCGTGGCCAGCCGCGTTGGCGGACCTGCCGGTCGGGCCGGGGCCTGCACGCCAGTACAGGGCGCGCGCGCGCAGGAACCCGCTTGGGGCGGCGCTGTAAAAAATGACAATTTAAGGAAAAAGGTGGTGCCCGCTGACGGATTCGAACCATCGGCCCCATCATTACGAATGATGTGCTCTACCAACTGAGCTAAGCGGGCACAGAGTGTGTGCGGAAGGCTGGTTATCATGATCATCCAGACCATGCAACACCCAATAGGGGGGAAAAAGGGGCCTGCACCCCACCTGTCACTCCATCTGGAGCATGGGCGTGGCCAGGGGGGGCATGCACGGGAGGCGTTTTATGGTGGTGCGCCACAAACGCGCCGCGCTGGTCGGGCGGGTGGGCACAGCAGCGCTGGACGCAGGTCTGTATGGCAGGGGAGCCATACGGTTTTTTCAGTTACAGGGTGGGCGGTTGGTATTAAGAACGTAAGGTGATGAACGCAAAGCAAGTCATGGCCCTGCTGCGGGAGGCCCTGTTTCCCGGGCAGGATGTTCCGGTTGATGAGGAACGGCACGTCCGGCTTTTGCGCGGCGTGGTGGAGTGCCCGTGCTGCGGGCATTACCAGATTCTGCCAGAACTTGCGCCGGGCACGCAGGCGCGCTGCTGCCGGTGCAACCAGTTGCTGGACCGGCGCAACCGCACGTCCCCCATTGCAACGCCGCTGGCGTTCTGCATCAGCTCGGCCGCTCTTTACCTGGCCATGCTGGCGTCCACGCTCATGATGCTCGACCTGTATGGCCGCCAGCGCACGGTCAACATCCTGACCGGCCCGATTGAACTGCTGCACGAAGGCTGGGGCGAGGTGGGCATATTGGTGGCTATTGCCACCATTGTTGTCCCCGGCCTGGTCATTGGCATGATGCTGTCCATTCTGGTGGGGGCGTTGCAGCCCAGGCTCCCTTTCTGGGTGCCGCATCTGCTCAAATGGTACGAACGCCTGCGGCCGTGGTCCATGGTGGAGGTATATATTCTGGGCGTGTTCGTGGCCTACACCAAACTGTCCGACCTGGCCTATGTGCAGATCGGGGCCGCGGTGTTCCTGGTTTCGGGGCTGATGCTCACCATGTCCGCAACCGACGCCACGCTGGATACGGAGCTGATCTGGGACCGCAGGCAGACCGACCACAGCCTGCGCCGCATGGACAACAGGCGCATCCGCCTGACATGCGAGAGCGTGGAGCGTGCGACGCTCCTGCCGCCGCCTTCGCACATGGCGTCGTGCCTGTCCTGCGGGGCGGTCCTGGCGTTTGAGGAGGCCATGCCCCCAACCACGGCCCTGGGCTTTTGCCCGCGCTGTGGCCATGTGGTGCACCGCCGCAAGCCCAACGGCCGCATGCGCGCCCTGGCCCTGCTGATTTCGGCCGTGGTGTTTTACCTGCCCGCCAATATCTATCCGGTCATGACCGTTATCCGGCTGGGTGGGGGCTCGGGGC
>CALCDN010000139.1 GCA_937900755.1 uncultured Acetobacter sp.
GGCTTTTCCTTATGCAGATGCGCTATGGCAGCGTGGATTTCGCGGACCTTATTGTGCCCGCGCGGAACATGGCCTCGCACGGGGTTCCCGTGGGTGGTCTTCTGGCGGCTGACCTGGCGGCGGTCCAGTCCTCCCTTTTGGCGGATGACAAGGTTCGCGCCGTGTTCGGCAATGACACCGGGCATGTTCTGGTCACGGACGATATTCTGGTACAGACCCGGCTGGCCGGTGCGCTGGAGCGCCTGCGCATTGCCGGTGTGGGCGACCTGTACACAGGGGCTCTGGCCCAGACTTTTGTCGAAGGCGCTCAGGCGGCGGGCGGTGGCCTGTCTCCGGCCGACCTGCGGAACGATGTGCCCGTGGCGGAGCAACCCCTTACAGTGCATGCCAATGGGGTGGATATCAGCTTTCTGCCGCCACCGGCCGATGGCGGGCTGGGCATGGCGGCCTCCTATCTGGCGGGTGGTCGTGGGGGTGAGGGTGCTGTGGCCGCATGGCGCGCGCGTCAGGCTGGCAGGGGCGGCAGCGTCAGCGTGGCTGATGCTCAGGCGTTGCTGAATTCTGGCGGCCTGTCTGGCGGCGGGGCGTTGCCCGCGCTGCCCGCGTCCACAACCTTTGTCGTGACCGACCGGCAGGGCCAGACCGTGGCCTGTGCGCTGAGCATGAACAACCTGTTTGGCACCGGGCGCATTGCGGGTTCGACCGGTATTGTTCTGGGCGCGTCCCCCGCGCAAAGGCCGCAGCCGTTGCTGGCTGCGGGGATTGCCCATCAGGGCCGGGAGGAGTTTAGGGCTGCGGCTGCGGCATCGGGGCAGAATGTGGCGGCGGATACGGCGGCCATTGCCATGCGCGCAGCCCTTGCCGGGGTGCGCCCACGGGTGACCAATGGCAACGGGCGCGCCAATTTTGTATCCTGTCCGGGTGGAATTTCCTCGGGGGGAGGCCGATGCTTTGGCTGGACGGACCCCAGGGGGTCTGGTTTGGCTGTAGGCTACACGCCGGTTGTCCACGTAACTCCGGGGCCGTAAAAGCCACGAGGGGTGGTGTGCCTGTCCGGCCCCACCTTTCTGGCCCACCCTTGCTATGTTTTTGTTTTGTTCTATAATGGAACAAAACAGGTCCAAATCCTTAACGGGGCCTGCGCTAAAGCAGGGCTTTCATGGCTGTGCGTTGCGGAGCAAAAGTGTTTGTGGCAGGGGTTTTAAACCTGAACCAACAGGTTTTAGGCTTGGAGCCATGCGGGGTTCTGGTCGGGTTGTTCGGCCCATATGCTGAGGGAATGGTAGAGAATGGATAAGGCAAAGGCGCTGGAAGGCGCTCTTGGGCAGATTGAGCGGGCTTTTGGCAAAGGGTCCGTCATGCGGCTGGGCCAGCGGCCCAAGGAACAGTCGGATGTCATCTCCACCGGCTCGCTCGGGCTGGATATTGCTCTGGGTATTGGTGGCCTGCCACGTGGGCGCGTGGTGGAAATTTACGGGCCGGAAAGCTCGGGCAAGACCACTCTGGCCCTGCATGCCATTGCGGAAGCGCAAAAACGCGGCGGCACCTGCGCGTTTATTGACGCTGAACATGCGCTGGACCCCGGCTACGCCAAAAAGCTGGGTGTGGACATTGATAACCTGCTGATCAGCCAGCCCGATGCGGGCGAGCAGGCGCTTGAAATTGCCGACACGCTGGTCCGCTCCGGTGCGATTGACGTGCTGGTGGTGGATAGTGTGGCAGCCCTGGTACCCCGTGCCGAACTTGAAGGCGACATGGGCGACAGCCATGTGGGCCTGCACGCGCGGTTGATGAGCCAGGCCCTGCGCAAGCTGACCGGCACGGTCGCGCGGTCCAACACGCTGATGATCTTTTTGAACCAGATCCGGCTCAAGATTGGTGTGATGTTTGGCAACCCGGAAACCACAACGGGTGGCAACGCGCTCAAGTTCTACGCCTCCGTTCGTCTGGACATCCGCCGGATTGGTTCGATCAAGGACAAGGACGAGGTGACGGGCAACCAGACACGCGTCAAGGTCGTCAAGAACAAGATGGCTCCTCCCTTCCGTCAGGTCGAGTTTGACATCATGTACGGCGAAGGCATCAGCAAGGTGGGTGAACTGATCGACCTTGGTGTCAAGGCCGCGGTGGTGGAAAAATCCGGTGCATGGTTCTCCTATGACAGCCAGCGTATTGGCCAGGGGCGTGAGAACGCCAAGCAGTTCCTGCGTGACCACCCCGAAATGGCGGCGGATATCGAACGCAAGGTGCGTGAACACGCAGGGGTTGTGGCTGAAGCCATGATGGTCGCCCCCGAGCATGACGCAGAGGGCGAGGACTAACTACCCAACAGCGCGGCAGAGCAGGCTGGCCTGCGGGTCGTAGGAGGCCAGAATGGCCTGTTCTTCCGCACTGATCGCCTCTGGCGTAAATCCCTGCCGCGCCCAGAAGTGCAGGGCATGGCGGGTGGAGGTCAGGGTCAATGTGTCCAGCCCGGCCTTGCGGGCTGTGGTTTCGGCCTGGGTAATGGCTGTTTGGGCATGCCCCTGGCCGCGTAAATGCGGGGCCAGGGCCAGGTCATGGATGTACCACCGGTCAGCCGGTGTGGGCAGTAAACCCAGCAAGGTATTGAGCGGGGGGGAAAGCAGCCCCCGCCATGGATGGCTGACAAGATAGCCTCCAAGCTGGCCACCCGCCATCAGGCTCAGGCAGCCTGATGGGGCAAGGCGCAGGCGTTCGGCAAAAATAAGTGTATCTTCGGGGTAGTCAGGGTGCACTGTAGCGGCCAGTGCTGTAACGTGGTCAAGATCATCTGGCGCCATCAAACGCCAGATGGTATCTGCGCGCGAAGTGTTCATACCAAGGTTCCGCTGTGTATGCGAGGTGTTGCACGCAGCCACTTATGACTGAAAAGCAAAGATCATGACAGGGCGACTGAGACTGACATTGCGGGTTGATGCGGACGGGCGTGCCGCGCTGGGGCATGGCAAGGTCCACCTGCTGGAGCAGTTGGCCGAAACCGGCTCCATTTCCGCCGCCGGGCGCGCCATGGGCATGTCCTACCGGCGCACATGGCTTTTGGTGGACAACCTGAACCAGCTTTTTGCGGACCCCCTTGTCATGACCCGGCCCGGCGGTGGCGGTGGCGCCTTCCTGACCGAGACGGGAAAAACCGTTCTGGCGCTTTATCGCCAGATCGAGCAGGACGCGGCACAGGCGACCCGGTCTGGCATCGAGCAGATGGAAGCCCTGCTCGCCCCTGTGGCCTAATGCCTCCAAAAAACCTTATCTGAGTGACAAATTGCATGGTGTGAGTACAATCGCGCCAGAGAATTTTCGGCAATAGCGGGAGACTAAAGTGTCATCAAACGTAAAGCGGCGTGGGGTCATTCGGGCCGGGGCAGGCGTGACTTTGGCATCGCTTGTTGGCGGAGTCGTTCCCAGGGCGCGCGCGGAGGGGCTGAGTGGCGCCACGGGCAAGTTTGATGACAGCACCGTAATCCAGATTGCCCACAGGCTGGCCAATGCGGAATATCACCCACCGGGGCAGAGCCTGCCCAAGGCGTTGGACAACCTGACGTTTGACCAGTATCGCGGCATTGCCTACCGGCCGGACCGCGCCTTGTGGGCGGGGGACAATCTGGCGTTCGACGTGGAGTTTTTCCCCCGTGGCTTTCTCTACCGTCCCCGGATAGAAATTTATGAGGTCAGGGATGGGCAGTCAGGTGTTGTGCCCTATTCCCCCGACCTGTTCACCTACTCCGACCCGGCCCTGCGGGTTACGGAGGACTTGGGCTTTGCCGGGGTCCGGTTGCGTACCGCCATTAACACTCCGGGTGTCATGGAGGAGTTTTGCGTGTTCCTCGGGGCGTCCTATTTCCGGGCCGTGGCCAAGGGGCAGGATTATGGTCTTTCCGCCCGTGGATTCGCCAACGGCACGGGCGACCCCAAGGGGGAGGAATTCGCCCTTTTCCGTGCGTTCTGGCTGGAAAAACCCCAGCCGGGCGTGCAGTCCGTTGTTGTGCATGCCCTGCTGGACAGCCCCGCGGTAACCGGGGCGTTCCGCTTTACCATCCGTCCGGGCGACAGCACCGTGTTTGACGTGCAGACAACCCTGTTCCCGCGCACCAAGATCGAACAGTCCGGGATCGCCCCCCTGACCGGCATGTTCTATTTTGACGTCAACGACCACAACCATGTGGATGACTGGCGCCCCGCAGCGCATGACAGCGAAGCCCTGCAAATGTGGACCGGGGCGGACCAGCAGCTCTATCGCCCGTTGCGCAATCCGCTGGACCTCCAGTTTTCAACCTTTTCGGATGTTTCCCCGCGTGGATTCGGATTGATGCAGCGCAGGCGCACCTTCCACGATTACGAGGACCTGGCCCTGCATTACGAAAAACGCCCCTCCCTGTGGATCGAACCGATCGGGGACTGGGGTGCGGGTTGGGTCGACCTGGTGGAAATTCCCACTCCCAATGAAGTGAATGACAATATTGTCTCCTTCTGGCGGCCCAAGGAACCGTTGCGCGCCGGGCAGGAATATCATTTCACCTACCGCATGTACTGGGGGTGGGACGCTCCCTTCCCCACGCCATTGGCGCGGATTGGCGCAACCCGTGTGGGCTCGGTCGTGGACAATAACGATGCCCGTTTTTTTGCCATAGACTTTATGGGCACCCCCTTCGAGCACCTGCCCAAGGACACTCATTTCCACGTCACGCCCAAAACATCGGCGGGTAAAATCCAGAATGTGGTGGTTGAGCCCAATCCGGCCATCAATGGCATCCGCACCACCTTTGAATTTATTCCCGGTGACGCCAGGGTGGCGGACCTGAGTGCCGCGCTGGAAACGGATTCCGGCCCCATTTCCGAACAGTGGCTGTATCGGTGGACGCCCTGACCATGCCGGAGCCGCACACGAACGCCCCCGGCAGGCCTTTTCAGGCGCTGCCCCCTGAAGCATGCCTGGACATGCCGGTCCAGAGCCTGCAAAAACCGGCCAATATGGAAGGGCGCGGGTGCCGGCCCGCTACATCGCCTTCCAGTATTGTGCTGCGCCGCCTTTGTGTTATTGGCTCAGCCCTTGCCCTGACCGCCTATGGCGCATGGCGCACGCACATGGTTATGGACGAGGCGGGCGTGTCCGCTCTGGGCATTATCATGCTGGTGCTGTTTATTGCGCTCTTCATGTGGATCGCACTGGCCTTCACCTCCTCGGTGGCGGGGTTCTGCTCGCTGGTCGCGCATGGCGGGCTTGGCCTTGGCATCCGCCGCTCCGGCCCCCTGCCCACGCTAGCGCGCAGGACGGCCCTGCTGCTGCCCACCTACAACGAACCCCCACACCGCGTTATGGCCGGGTTGCGCGCCATTTACAGCAGTCTGGAGGAAACGGGACAACTGGACAGGTTTGACCTGTTCATTCTCTCCGACACCACAAACCCCGATGTGTGGGTCAAGGAGGAGGCCGCCTTTCTGGCCCTGCGTGAGCAGGTTGGCGGGCAGGACCGTATTTTTTACCGCCGCAGGCATAATAATGTCGAGCGCAAGGCGGGCAATGTGGGCGAATGGGTGCGCCGCTTTGGCGGTGCCTACGACCACATGGTCACGCTGGACGCGGACTCGGTCATGTCCGGTCAGACGCTGGTGCGCATGGCCGACGCCATGGAGCGCAACCCCGGTGTTGGCCTGATCCAGACCCTGCCGGTTATTGTGGGTGGCACCACCCTGTTTGCCCGGTTGCAGCAGTTTGCCGGGCGTGTTTACGGCCCCATAATTGCGTACGGCATTGCATGGTGGCATGGTGCTGAGGGGAACTACTGGGGCCACAACGCCATTATCCGCACCCGTGCCTTTGCCAGCCAGGCCGGTTTGCCACATGTGCCGGGCAAGCCTCCCTTTGGCGGGCACATTCTGAGCCATGACTTTGTGGAAGCCGCGTTGATGCGCCGTGGCGGCTGGGCCATTCACATGATCCCCGCACTGGATGGATCGTATGAGGAAAGCCCGCCCTCCCTGACCGATGTGGCCATCCGTGACCGACGCTGGTGCCAGGGCAACCTGCAACACGTCAAGGTGCTGCCCACCAAAGGGCTGCACTGGGTCAGCCGCATGCACATGGTGGTGGGGATCGGGGCGTACGTAACATCCCCCCTGTGGCTGGTGTTCCTGCTGACCGGGATTTTGATTTCGCTTCAGGCGCATTTTCAGCGGCCCGAATATTTTGGCGATACAAAGCTCCTGTACCCGCACTGGCCGCATGTGGACCCGGTGCAGGCCAAATACGTGTTTATTGGCACCATGGTCGTGCTGCTGGCACCCAAGCTGCTGGCCTATATTGCCCTTCTGCTTGACCCGGAAATGCGGCGCGGAACGGGTGGGCCTGTCCGGGCGGCCCTGTCTGTGCTGGTGGAAACACTGATTGGCGGCCTGATCGCCCCTATCGCCATGCTGATCCAGACATCGGGGGTGATTTCCATCCTGAGCGGACACGACTCAGGATGGAACACGCAGCGGCGTGATGATGGCGGGATCCCCTTCATGGAAGTGGCGCGCCAATACGCGCGCTTTACTTTGTTCGGCCTTGTTCTGGGGGCTGGGGCATGGGTTGTTTCACCCTCCCTGTTTTTCTGGATGACACCGGTGCTGCTTGGGCTGGTTTTTTCCATACCCCTCGTGGCGTTCACCAGCAGCCGGGCCATGGGGGTGGGCTTTCGTCGGGCCGGGCTTTTGCTGGTGCCAGAGGAAACACACCTGCCTGACGTTTTGGAAAAACTCGAACAGGCGGAAGCGCAGGACCATGGTCCCTCCCAGCCCGATGACGCCCTGCGCGCCTTGCGGGCCAACCAGGTTTTGTGTCAGGCGCATATCGCCATGTTGCCAGCCGAGCGCCGCATGGGCGATCCCATTAACGCTGACCAGCTTGTCGGGCTGGTCAAGCTGGCCGAAGCGCCTTCCCTGCCTGACGTGCAAAGCCGTTTGACGGTCAAGGAAAAAGCCGCCGTTCTGGGCAGCCGCGCAGGCGTGGACCTGATTCTGGCTCTCCCCGAATCGTAAAGGTAGGGGGAGTGGCCCGCGCAGCGTGCTGCGCGCCGCTGGGGCCGCGGGTCAGGTAATGCGCTGGCCCGCCACCCAGACTTCCTGCACGTTGAGCGCGTGATCCATAACAACAAAATCGGCCCGTTGGCCCGCGCGCAGGGTGCCCCGGTCGTGTAACCCAAGGTATCGGGCCGGGTTGCGCGTCAGCAGCACGGCGGCCTGGTGCAAGGGCAGGCCAGCCTGCACGGCGTTGCGCAAGGCGGTATCAAGAGTCAGGACACTCCCGGCCAGGTTGCCGCCAGGCAGGCGGACAGCGCCCCCTTCCACCATGACGCTCTGCCCGCCCAAAAGGTTTGGACCATCCGCCTGCCCGGCCGCGCGCATGGCGTCGGTTACAAACAGCAGTCGTTCGGGCATGACGCGCTGGGCCAGCCGGAATGTGGCGGGGTGGACGTGGTGGGTATCAAAAATCAGTTCGGCGTAGGCGTCGCTGCACATCAGGGCGGTGGCCGGGCCGGGTTTGCGGCTTTCAATACCGGCCATGGCGTTGAACAGATGGGTCGCCCCCGGTGTTCCCCCGGCATTGCAGATATGGC
>CALCDN010000140.1 GCA_937900755.1 uncultured Acetobacter sp.
CGCGAGCACGGCAACCTTGCCGGTTGGCTGGCGGACCTGGCGGACAAGGCCGAGCGGGAACTGGACCTGGACGGTATTCTGGCTGCGGCCCGGCCCATTGGTCCGGCGGAGGGGGGGCATGGTTCTGCTGGCCTGCCACCCCCACCAGGGCAACGGATTGCCGTGGCGGATGATGCCGCCTTTTCATTTTTATACGGGCATCTGGCGCTGTTCTGGCGGCGTGCAGGGGCTGATCTGGTGCCATTCTCCCCCCTGGTGGACGAAGCGCCAGACCCCTCCTGCACAGCCTGCTGGCTGCCCGGTGGCTACCCCGAACTGCATGCGGGGCAACTGGCGGCGGCGGCCACCTTTCGGGCGGGGTTGGCGCGGTTTGCCCTGACCCGCCCGGTACATGGTGAGTGCGGGGGCTTTATGGTGCTGGGGCAGGGGCTGGAAGATGCACAGGGCGTGCGCCATGGCATGGCAGGTTTGCTTGGCCACGCCACGTCTTTTGCGCGCCGGAAGTTGAATCTGGGGTACCGCGAGGCCACTCTTCTGGAGGGTGGTGTGCTGGGGCCACGGGGCACACGTTTGCGTGGGCATGAGTTCCATTATGCAACCGTGCTGGACAAAGGGCAGGACGGACCACTGGCCAGCCTATGCTCTGGCATGGGGGAGGAACTGGGAGTGTGCGGGGGGCAACGCGGGTTTGTGTCCGGCTCATTTTTTCATGTGCTGGCGAGGGTGCCGGATCAGGGGGACGCTCCCATGCCCTGCCCATGAGCTAAAGGGGGTGGTGGTGTACCGGGCTTGCGGGCAAGGTGTTCGTGGCTAGTGAAATCGGGTTTGTTCTGCCTGTTCAACAGGACTGAACAACGGACAGAAAGTCAAAGAGGAGACAGGCCATGCAGTCTTTTCCGGTGTTGCTGGTAAGACATGCTCCCGTGCTGCTGCCCGATGGTGTCTGCTATGGCAGGCAGGACGTGGCGTTGCGTCCGGGGTGGGAAAAAATTGTATCCGGTTTGTCCGTTCTGGCCAGAGGCGCTGTCTGTCGCGTGCTGTATAGTTCCCCGGCGCAGCGGTGCCGGGAAATGGCGCAACGCCTCGCACTGGCAACGGGAATGGAACTGCGTGTGGACCAGCGCCTGTCCGAGCTGGACTTTGGCCAGTGGGAAGGGCTGCGCTGGCAGGATATCGAACGTGGACAACTGGATGCATGGGCCCGTGACCCGGCGGGTTTTGCGCCCCCTCAGGGGGAAAGCGGGCGAGCGCTCTGCCACCGCACAACCGATTTCTGGCAGGATGTGCACCGCAGGGGAGAGGCCGCCTGCGTGCTCTCGCACGGGGGGCCGCTGCGTATTCTCAGCGCGTTGGCGGCAGGGGAGCGGCCAGAACTACTTGCCCCCTCCATGCCGCAGGGATTTGCGCGGCTGTTTACGGTCAAGCAGAAGGCTGTCCACCCTGCCATGGCCCCCGTGGGTGTGGGCTGAACAGAACGTATGCATAGTTATCAGGCAGAGAATACCAGGCACCATGAGCGCAGAGCAGCACAATACGGCAGAACATGACGCCGAACGGCACAAAGAGAAAATGCGCAAACGCAAGGCTGTGCAGGATCAGGAAGTTGCGGGCAAAACGGCGGAAAAAGGTCTGCTTCTGGTCAATACAGGTCCGGGCAAGGGGAAGTCCACGGCAGCCTTTGGGCTGGCGCTGCGCATGCTGGGCTATGGTCGGCGTGTGGTGGTGGTGCAGTTCATTAAAGGGGTGTGGCATACGGGCGAACGCCATGCGCTCGAACGCTTTGGCGATCTGGTGGAATGGCACAGCATGGGCGAGGGTTTTACGTGGGAGACACAGGACCGCGCGCGGGACGTGGCGGCGTGCGGGCGCGCATGGACCGTGGCGGCGCAGGCGCTGGCAAGGCCGGATGTGGCCCTTGTGGTGCTGGATGAACTGAATGTGGCCCTGCGGTATGAGTATCTGGATATCACTCAGGTTCTGGCCGACATACATGCCCGGCCAGAGGGGCAGCATGTTGTGGTTACAGGCCGCAACGCCAGACAGCCCATGCTGGACGCGGCTGACCTGGTAACGGAAATGACGGCGGTCAAACATCACTTCAAGGCCGGGGTCAAGGCGCAGGAGGGGGTGGAGTTTTGAGTGCCCGCGTTCTCATGCTGCAAGGCACGGGCTCAAGTGTTGGCAAATCCACTCTGGTGGCGGGGTTGGCCCGCGCCCTGACGCGGCGGGGCCTGCGGGTGTTACCCTTCAAGCCGCAGAACATGTCCAACAATGCAGCCGTTACCCTGGACGGGGGGGAAATCGGGCGCGCACAGGCCCTGCAGGCGCGGGCCTGTGGCGTACCCCCCATGGCGGACATGAACCCGGTGCTCCTTAAACCACAGGGCGAAACAGGGGCCCAGCTTGTGGTGCGTGGCCAGCGGGTGGATACGGTGGAGGCCCGGAACTACCAGGCACGCAAGGAACAGCTTATGCCGCAGGTTCTGGAGAGTTTTAAAAATCTGGTGGCGCGGGCTGATATTGTTCTGGTTGAAGGGGCGGGGTCCGCCTCGGAAGTAAACCTGCGGCGGCATGATATTGCCAATATGGGTTTTGCCCGTGCCGTACAGGCCCCTGTTGTGCTGGTGGGGGATATTGACCGGGGGGGAGTTATTGCAAGCCTTGTGGGCACACAGGTTGTTTTGCAGCCAGAAGATGCCGAGCGGATAAAGGGTTTTGTGGTCAACCGCATGCGTGGAGACCCGACCCTGTTTGCCGATGGCATGCATTTTGTCGTCCAAAAAACAGGTTGGCAGGCCTTGGGTCTGGTGCCCTACCTGCCAGATGTGCACGACCTTCCCGCCGAGGATGCCGCCGACCTGCTGGCCACTTTGCGGTCAAGGCGGCATGGAGGCATGGATGGCCCGCCCCGTTTGCGGGTGGTCGTGCCCATTCTGCCCATGATTGCAAATTTTGATGATCTGGACCCGCTTTGTGCGGAACCGGGGGTGGATGTCATACCCGTTCTGGAGGGGGAGCCCCTGCCCGAGGCGGATGTTGTCCTGCTCCCCGGCTCCAAGGCGACACTGGCGGACCTTGCATGCCTG
>CALCDN010000141.1 GCA_937900755.1 uncultured Acetobacter sp.
TCCTGATCCACGAAAAGAAGCTGTCCTCGCTGCAGCCGATCCTGCCGCTGCTCGAAGCCGTTGTGCAGTCCGGCCGTCCGCTGCTGATCATTGCCGAAGATGTTGACGGCGAAGCGCTGGCGACCCTGGTTGTCAACAAGCTGCGTGGCGGCCTGAAGATTGCCGCTGTCAAGGCTCCTGGCTTCGGTGACCGCCGCAAGGCCATGCTGGAAGACATTGCCATCCTGACCGGTGGGCAGGTCATCAGCGAAGACCTGGGCATCAAGCTCGAAACGGTCACGCTGACCATGCTTGGCACCGCCAAGAAGGTACACATCGACAAGGAAAACACGACCATTGTTGATGGCGCTGGCAAGTCCGACGACATCAAGGGTCGCGTCAAGCAGATCCGTGCGCAGATCGAGGAAACCTCCTCCGACTACGACCGTGAAAAGCTGCAGGAACGTCTGGCCAAGCTGGCTGGCGGTGTTGCCGTGATCCGCGTTGGTGGCTCCACGGAAGTGGAAGTGAAGGAACGCAAAGACCGTGTGGACGACGCCCTGCACGCAACCCGCGCAGCCGTTGAAGAAGGCATTGTTCCCGGTGGTGGCACGGCTCTTGCCCGCGCAACCAAGGCCATTGCCCACCTGCACTACCACAATGACGACCAGCGCGTTGGTGGCAACATCATCCTCAGCGCCCTGCAGGCTCCCCTGCGCCAGATCGCCCTGAACGCGGGTGAAGACGGTGCCGTGGTCGCCAACAAGGTGCTCGAAAGCGACGACTACAACTTTGGATTCGACGCACAGGCAGGCGAATACAAGAACCTAGTCGAAGCCGGTATTATCGACCCGGCCAAGGTTGTCCGTACCGCTCTGCAGGATGCAGCCTCCGTTGCTGGCCTGCTGATCACCACGGAAGCCATGGTTGCAGAACGCCCCGAAAAGAAGGCCGCCCCCTCTGGCGGGCCTGACATGGGCGGCATGGGCGGTATGGACTTCTAAGTCCTTCCGACCCGGTTATGAGGGTTTTGGGGTAACTGGCCCAGCCAGCACCCCCAATGCCTTGCAAACCATGCATAAGGGCGTGCAAACCTTCGGGTGGGCACGCCCTTTTTGTTTTGGCTGCCCCGGCACGCTTTATTTTTTGTGGCTTTTTTTGGTCACAAATCAGATTGTAAACCAATTCGGCATCAAACCCGATTGCCACCCAGGTCATTTCGGAATAGATACAATAAGATTAGGCCCATCGCTCCTTACCATGAATCTGGCGAGCATCAATGGCTGCGTATTTTGAGGAGAACGCATCATCATGTCAGCGCGACCCTTCCAAGCTGTCAATCCGGCGAGAGGTCCAGTTATTCACAAGGCCACGGCGGTTCTGTCCGCCTGTCTTGTAGCCGCACTCGGCTGTTCCCAGGCTTATGCCGCGGATGGCCCACCACCCATCGACACGGGTGATACGGCATGGATGCTCACCAGCACCTCACTGGTGCTGCTGATGACCATTCCCGGCCTTGCCCTGTTTTATGCGGGCATGGTGCGTAAGAAAAACGTGCTGGCCACACTTATGCAGTCCTTTGCACTGTGTTGTCTCATGTCCATTGTGTGGATGGTCGCAGGGTATTCCCTCGCCTTCACAACCGGAACCCCATGGATTGGTGGATTTTCGCGCGTGCTGCTCAACGGCATTGGCGCGCATATCCATAATGGCGCGGACATCGGCTTTACGCTGGGCGCGGATAGCCCCAACGCCACGACCATGACCATTCCCGAGAGCATCTTCATGATGTTCCAGATGACCTTCGCCATCATCACCCCCGCCCTGATCTGTGGTGCCTATGCCGAACGCATGAAGTTCAGCGCCATGTGCCTCTTCTCCATCCTGTGGTCCCTGGTGGTTTACGCCCCGATTGCCCACTGGGTCTGGAGCCCGATCGGCTGGCTGGCAGGGCTTGGCACGGCTGACTTTGCCGGTGGCACGGTTGTGCATATCAACGCCGGTGTGGCCGGTCTGGTGTGCGCCCTGGTGCTGGGACGGCGCAAGGGGTACGGGCAGGACGACCTTTCTCCCTTCAACCTGACCTATGCCGTGATCGGCGCGTCCCTGCTGTGGGTTGGCTGGTTCGGCTTTAACGCAGGCTCCGCCGTTGGCGCCAACGGCCGTGCGGGCATGGCCATGGCCGCAACACAGATTGCCGCCGCAGGTGCCGGTGTTTCGTGGATGCTGGCCGAATGGCTGCGTTCGGGCAAGCCCACCGTTCTGGGCGTGATCTCGGGTGCTGTTGGCGGGCTGGTTGCCATTACTCCCGCCGCTGGCTTTGTGCTGCCTGGCAGTGCTCTGGTTATCGGCCTGATTACCGGCGTTGTCTGCTACTGGGGTGCTACGTCCCTCAAGCACATGATGGGTTATGATGACAGCCTGGACGCCTTTGGCGTGCATGGTGTGGGCGGCATTGTTGGTGCCCTGCTGACCGGTGTGCTCGCCTATGGCCCGCTTTCCGCAACGGATGCCAATCCTACGGGTGTTGTAGGCTCCCTGCACCAGTTGATTGTGCAGGCCGAAGCGGTGCTGGTGACCATTGTATGGTGTGGTGTTGCCTCCTTCATCATCCTCAAGGTGATTGATCTGGTGATCGGGCTGCGCGTGACCGCGGACCAGGAACTGGAAGGGCTGGATATGTCCCTTCATGGTGAGCGGATCAACAACTGAGCCGTTAACCCTCGCCTTTTCGGCAAAAAGCCTCCGTGCCACCGGCACGGGGGCTTTTTTTATGCGCGCACCACGCGCGGGCATGCAAACCATGCTATGCCGTGGGCCATGGCCATTCCTATCCTGCCCGCGCTGTCACTCTCTGAATCCGAGCTGGAAGTCAGCTATATTCTGGCGTCCGGCCCTGGTGGGCAGAATGTGAACAAGGTGGCAACGGCGGCACAACTGCGGTTCAATGCCGCACTGTCTCCCTCCCTGCCTGATCGGATACGCACACGCGTGCTCGAACTGGCCGGAACCCGCGCAACGCGGGATGGCGTCATTGTCATCACCGCCCGGCGTTTTCGCACCCAGATCCGCAACCGCGAAGACGCCATTGAGCGGCTGGTCGCCCTGATCCGCGAGGCAGCCCATCGCCCGGCCTTTCGGGTTGCCACACGCCCCGGCCGGGCGGCCCGCCAACGCAGGCTCGATGGCAAGGCCCACCGTGCTGGCATCAAACGTGGGCGCTCCACCCGGTTTGAGGATTAAGCCTTCGTCATCCGTCCCGGTTGGCCGCCCCTATTGGCCTTACCTGCGGGCCTATGCTGCGGCCTGTGCATTTTCTGGCGTTATTTTTCTGCCAAAAGCAATAAAGGCGGCTGGCAGTACATTCCTTGGTCACGACCTTTCATGATACTGGTAAAAAGCTGGCGGCATGGGGCTGCCACGCAATTGTGCTCCTTGCATGAGGTATATTCATGACTGTTGTTGCCCGCACCGGACTGGCCGCTCTGCTGCTTGGCTGCGCCACAGCCCTTTCCCTTCCCAGCGCCCACGCCATGACGGTGAAGGAGTGCCACGAGAAATTCAAGGAAGCCAAAACCGCCAATACCCTCAAGGGGCAGTCCTTCAAGGAATTCAAGTCCAGTTCCTGCGACGTGGCCCCGGAGGCCACGGCCCCCGCAGCGGCCGCAGCCCCGACCAAGGCGGCCCAACCGGTAACCCCTGCCAGCGCTGAAGCCGCCAAACCTGCCAAGGCAATAGCCAGCACGGTTGCCGGGGCCTCCAACGCAACCCTGCCCACGGCCATAGCGGCACAATATGCCAAGCTCAGCCCCGGCAAGGCCCGCATGAAAACCTGCCTGGACCAGTACAACGCCAACAAGACCAGCAACGCCAATGCCGGGCTGAAATGGATTGAAAAAGGCGGTGGTTACTACAGCGTGTGCAACAAGCGCCTGAAGGGCGAATAACGCCAAAACCCCGGAGCGTTGGGGCATGCCCCCAAAAGCTCCGGGGTTCTGCCGGGGTTTTCTACCGGGTCCGCCCCGTGGGTGCCCCGGTGACTGGCCCCATGGCTGACCCAAGGGCTGACCCCATGGCTGGCATGACGTAGAGCATATGCGTGCGATACGAAATCCACACCCTGTGGGCGGCAAACCAGTCCGCACCCAGCAGCATGTCCACCGTATCCTGCACAGGGGCGACGGTGAGCACGGGCGCTTTTTCCTGCTCCTGCCCAATCTGCATCATACCAAATTTGTGCCAGTGATAGGTTTGCTGGTGGCCATCCACCCCGCTTGTCAGCCCGCCAGGGTCTGTTGCCAGCATGGACTGGGTAACTCCCATGCGCTCGGCCGCACGGGTTGAGACAATGCACGAGCGTGCGCCACTATCCACCAGAGCCTGCATGGCGTGGCCGTCCAGGTCCACACGGGCGATAACCCGCTCGCCCGCGTTCTGCAAAGGAACCGCGCGGTAGATGTAGCGCCACCCTTGCGGCCCGGAACACTCAGGACTGCCCGCCGACCAGAAGGAGAGCGTGCCCTGCGCCACGTCAAACTCCACATCATAGCGCGAGAGCAGGTCCCCCCCCACCAGCCCTTCCACCGCGGGGTCCGTCCGGGGGACGGTTGGCAGGGCATCCACAGGCATGGAGACAGGCCCAAACTCCAGCCCCCCCATTGTAAACGAGCGCACCACCGCATTGGGCACAATACGCCCCTCTCCCCCCGTGCCATGCACCATGGTGTGCATGGTGTGGTCGAGTTGCGTGTCAAACAGTGCCGCGGCCTCGGGCGAGAGCAGGCTCCCCTCCGACCCGGTATCCACAATCATGCGCGCGGCGTGCCCGTTCAGGCTGACCGGACTGTTTAAAAACCCCAGATCATCGCGCAAGGCCACCCGCGCCACCAGCCTATGGCAGGACTGGGCACTGGCCACGCACGGGGCGGCAACCAGCACCGCCATAACAGCCATGCCATACAGCCCACCCCATTGCCCCTTTTGCAAAACCCGGGCTGGCGTCATGCCAGCTCCCGCGCAAAACGGTCTGTGGCGTTGAGCAGGGCGGTCAGGATTCCGGGTTCAAACAGGGCGTGGCCGGCTGCGTCAATCAGTTGAAAATCCGCTTCGGGCCAGGCCCTGTGCAGGTCCCATGCCGTGCGCACAGGCGTTGCCATGTCGTAGCGGCCTTGCACAATGACAGTTGGAATGTGGCGGATACGGTCCACATTGGCGATAAGCTGCCCCTCCTCCAGCCAGCCGCCATGCACAAAATAATGGTTTTCAATGCGGGAAAACGCCAAGGCGTAATCGGCCTCGTCATGCTGGCGTTCCATTTCCGGGCAGGGCAGCAGGGTGAGCGTGCGCCCTTCCCACAGGCTCCATGCCCGTGCGGCCTCCAACCGTACGTCCCTGTCGGCCGAGATCAGGCGCTTGCGGTAAGCGCCCATCATGTCCGCCCGCTCCGGGGCTGGAATGGGGGCTACAAAATCCTCCCACTTATCCGGGAACAGCCAGGATGCGCCGTCCTGATAGTACCAGAGCAGTTCGGCCTTGCGCAGGGTAAAAATGCCCCGCAGCATAAGCGCGCTGACACGCCCTGGGTGGGTCTGGGCATAGGCCAGCGCCAAAGTGGACCCCCAGGACCCGCCAAACACCGCCCATTTTTCCACCCCGCACAGGCTGCGCAGGCGTTCGATATCGGCGACCAGATGCCACGTTGTATTCGCCTCGAGCGAGGCATGAGGGCGTGAGCGCCCACACCCGCGCTGGTCAAACAGCACAATGCGGTAGCGCGCGGGGTCGAACAACTGGCGTTGTGCCGCCGAGCACCCGCCCCCCGGCCCACCGTGCAGGAACACAACAGGAAGACCATCGGGGTTACCGCACTGCTCCCAGTAAACCTGATGCCCCTCGCCTGTGTCCATGTAGCCATGGGCGTAGGGTTCCACTTCGGGCCATGGGGTGCGGTGCGCATTGGTTATCATAACCCTCAACCTTCTTTTTTATCGGTGGTTCGCTCCATTTGCGCACGTGGATGCGCACGCGTCCAGACATCGAGCAGGCGCGCCTCGTCCGCCAGTGTGTAGCGCTGCGTTGTGGACAGGCTGGCATGGCCCAGCAGTTCCTGAATGACGCGCAGGTCCGCGCCCCCTTCCATCAGGTGCGTGGCAAAGGAATGGCGCAGTGCGTGGGGGGTTACATGCTCGGGCAGCCCATTGCTGACCCGCCACTCCCGCATGGCCTTCTGGGCAATGGCGGGTTGCAGGCGCCCCCCCCGAACGCCAACAAACAGCGGGCTGTCTGGTGCGGGGGCGGGGTGGCGTTTGCGCCATGCCTCCAGCGCCTTGCATACGGCGGGCAGAACCGGCACCAGCCGCTCCTTGCCACCCTTGCCATGAATACGCAGCACGCCGCTGCCGTCCATGGTCTGCAAATCGGCAATGTTCAGGTTCAGCGCTTCGGAAATACGCAGCCCACAGCCGTATAGCAGCAAAAACAGGGTGGCGTTGCGCTGCTCCTCCATGGGGGTGTGGGCCATGCTGGCAATGTCGTCCGGGGCGGCCAGCGCGGCCTCCCGCGCAAGGGGGCGGGGCAGTGTTTTTTTTGTGCGGGGAAGGCGCAAAAGCGAGATGGCCGGATTCTCCACCCCTTCCCTGCGCGCCAGATATTTGAAAAATGACCGCAAGGCGGAAACCCGGCGCGCACGGGTGCGTGCGGCCTGGTCGGGCGAGCTTTTGCGCGCAAGCGGGCGGCTGGCCTGCCCCTGCGCCTGCGCCACTTCATGCGCAAGCCACGCCCTGAGGTCACGCAGGCTCAGGCTGGCAAGGCCCGCCATATCGGGCGGGCCACCCAGATGCGTGGTCATGAACGCCAGAAAACGGGCCAGATCGCCCCGATAGGCGTCTATGGTCAAAAGGGAGGCCCGTTTTTCCACCGCCATCCATGCCAGAAACTTTTGTACCGCGTCCTCGGCTGTCATGCCCATATTCCCCCCTGCCTGCGCGCCGTCCCCTACGTTCGGGCAAAAAGCCCGGCACGCAACCCCTGTTCTTTAGGCACATGCACGCCTAAACAGAAAAACATGGCAGCGGCAATTCCCCCCCCTCATGCGCATGCCCCCGGCCCGGACCAGCCCCCGGCAAAGGTGCAACGCGTGCCCGTGCTGCTACCCATGCCGTTTGCGGGGGCGT
>CALCDN010000142.1 GCA_937900755.1 uncultured Acetobacter sp.
ACCCGAAGAGACTCGAACTCCTAACCCCCAGATTCGTAGTCTGGTGCTCTATCCAGTTGAGCTACGGGTGCACTGTGAGGGGGTATTTAGCCGAGCATCCTGATGTCGGCAACCCCTAAATTTTATTTTTCTGAAATTTTTTCTAGTCCCGGTCCAGAAAGTTGTTCAGGGGATGGTTCTCCGGTCGGCGGAGCGTAATATGCGCACGGCATGTTGGCGTGCCGTAAATACCCTCGAATGTGTCGTCCATGGGATGCGCTTCAAAAACCATGGGCAAGGGCTGTTTTCTGGCGTCCTGCATAATCAGCTGGGCATGGTAATGCTGGCGTTGCTTATTGGGGACGCCACGCAGGATCAGGTTGCCGGTTTCTGGTACAAAAATCATTTTTGTTGGTTCGATCTGCATGTATGACGTGCCTTCGGTCGGGCAGTCCCGGCCCTTGTCGGCAATCAGCACGCCTGTCCAGTCTCCGTAGGGGTCATTGGCGGCGGAGGTCGCAGCCCATGCCGGAATGGCGGCGTTCATGCCTGCCAAGTCCATGCCCAGCAGGGCGCAAAACGCCCATAACCGCACGCGTCTGTCTTTCATGGTTCGTGTCTCCGATGCTGTTTGTCTGAATCTGGGATGATAAACAGGTTGTGGCAAGCCTGTGCGAAAAACAGTTTCAGCCGCCATTCTGGTTTTATAGGGTGACGGAGCCGCCGCATGGCATTATATCCGCTGTCATACGTACTTCAGTGGTAGGCCTTTAGAGTGTGTTTTCTCGCCACTGCACAAGAAAGCCAACCCAGACGCAGACCAGAAAGAACCCTGACCCATGTCCGATGCCGCTCAGCCCGCTTCACCCGTTGTATTGGATGAAGCCTTGCACCATGACCGTATTCTGATTCTGGATTTTGGCAGTCAGGTCACACAGCTGATTGCCCGCCGTGTGCGCGAAAGCGGCGTATATTGCGAAATCTGGCCATTTACAACGGATGCCGAAAAAATACGCGCTTTTGCTCCGCGTGGCATCATTCTGTCTGGCGGTCCGGCAAGCGTGAATGGCCCCGGTGCCCCGACAATTCCAGATGTGGTGTTTGAGATGGCGGTACCCGTTCTGGGTATCTGCTATGGCCAGCAGGCCATGTGCAAACAGCTGGGTGGCGAGGTTGAAGGTGGTGAGCACCGCGAGTTCGGTCGCGCCTTTGTTGATATTGTGGAGGACTGCGCCCTGTTCCGTGGCGCCTGGGCACGTGGCGGGCGCGAGCAGGTCTGGATGAGCCATGGGGACCGCGTGGTGGCCCTGCCGCCGGGGTTCCGCACCGTGGCGGTCAGCCAGGGCGCGCCCTTTGCGGTCATCGCGGATGAGGGACGCCGCCTTTACGGCGTGCAGTTCCACCCCGAAGTCGTGCACACGCCCCATGGTGCGGCACTGTTGCAGAATTTCACGCATAATGTTGCGGGGTGTTCGGGGTCTTGGACCATGGCGGGCTTCCGCGAAATGGAACTTGCCCGTATTCGCGCGCAGGTGGGGTCTGGCAAGGTTATCTGCGGTCTGTCCGGTGGGGTGGACTCATCTGTTGCCGCCGTGCTGATCCATGAGGCGATTGGCGAGCAGTTGACCTGCATTTTCGTGGATCATGGCATCTTGCGCTCAGGGGAGGCGGAAGAAGTCATCAAGACCTTCCGCGGCCAGTTCAACATCCAGTTGATCCACCGCGATGCATCCGACATTTTCCTGTCGGCACTTGATGGCGTGACGGACCCCGAAATCAAGCGCAAGACCATTGGCCGCCTGTTTGTGGAAGTGTTCGAGGAAGAGGCGATCAAACTCGGTGGGGCGCAGTTTCTGGCCCAGGGCACGCTCTACCCCGATGTTATCGAGAGCGTGAGCTTTACGGGGGGGCCGTCCGTCACCATCAAGTCCCACCATAATGTGGGTGGCCTGCCAGACCGCATGAACATGCAGCTTGTTGAACCGCTGCGCGAACTGTTCAAGGATGAAGTGCGTGATCTGGGGCGCGAATTGGGGATCCCCGAAGTGATTGTCGGGCGGCATCCGTTCCCTGGTCCGGGTCTTGCCATTCGTATTCCTGGCAACATCACGCGGGAAAAGCTGGACCTTTTGCGCAAAGTAGACACTGTTTTTCTGGAAGAAATTCGTGCCGCAGGCCTGTACGATGCAATCTGGCAGGCTTTTGCCGTATTGCTGCCCGTTCGTACCGTTGGCGTTATGGGGGATGGCCGTACCTACGATCAGGCTTGCGCGCTGCGCGCGGTGACCAGTACGGATGGCATGACCGCGGATGTTTATCCGTTTGACATGAGCTTCCTGACCAAGGTGGCCGGGCGGATTGTCAATGAAGTGCGCGGTATTAACCGCGTGACGTACGATATTACGTCCAAACCCCCCGGCACAATCGAGTGGGAATAGGCATTATGGCCCGGAGGAAAGCGTTGTAAGGGTTCCGGCCTGATACGGCGGTTTTAAAAAAGGAGGGTTCATCGTGCAAGATGAGCCCTCCTTTTTGTTTGCGCTCAGCTTTTCTGCTGGCAAATAAAAATGACTGAAAACGAGAAGGTCTTGGGGAGCCAGTCAAACGGGTTTGCATGTGTGCGGGTAATACGCATGTTATGGCGGATGGTGTGTGCCAGCCAGCGCCAGTCAAACCCCTTGTGGCCGGTGCCATGCGCGTCTATCCCGTCCAGATTGAACAGGCCAGCGTGCAGGGTTTCTTTCCATCTGTATTCTTTATGCCGGATGTACCCTGTAAAAAGGGACCCTATGTTTTTGAGCAGAACAATGGGGCCAACCTCATTCGGCACCGAACACATGAAGGCGGCGGGCTTGGCGCGGGCTATATGCTCCACAATTCTGACAACAATGTTTTCGGGAATATGCTCCAGTGATTCAAGAGCGAGAATAACATCGGCATGTTGGAATTCAGAGTAATGATTGACAATTGAGTCGTTTATTACTCTAAAATTTCTGTATTGGGAGTATCTTTTCTCTGCTGTTTTTACCGGCTCCGTATCAGTGTCCACGCCGACATAGTTGATGTTGAAGCGGCTGTTCAGAACATCAAAGGCCTTGGCATGGGCACAACCAATATCAACCACGTTTAAAGTGCGGGACGGATTTGCCTGGGACAGATCAGTAAACAAACGGATTAAATATTTGTAGCGGGTAGCATGAAGGAAAGAAACCAGTGGGTTAAAGTTCTGGATTTTTTCGTAACGGGTATATGTCTGGGTCTGGCCAGCCTGTTTTGTCCGCCTGTCTACATCTGTCATAAAAAACTCTTTTGTACAATAAAAACTTATAAATCCGGCGGTGGATGCAAGGTGTTGGGCAAATTCTGGTCGATTTAGGGTTCGGGGCGATTGTGCCAGTCTATGCAGACATCGGAGAGCCATAGAGTGAGCGCGGACACAACAAGCCAGAGAATACCCGGAACAATATTGAAATCCTGAATAACAACAATGCCAATACAAAATGCGGCAATGGACACGCTCAGATTGACAAGGCAGCAGAACACCGCAACCGGCCAGCTTTTTGGGAGTCCCATTTGTGTCATTTCCATTCTACGCCCAAAAGCTGGGGCGCACTCCCTGATGGTCAATAAAACAGCTAAAACGGCCAGGGCTGGCCTGTAAAAACAGGACAACCCCAACCCCTTGGAGGGTGCTCGGGAAAGCCCCGGGCACCAGAGATTTTTCGGGTTGAAAACTCACTGGTCAAGCCAGGGGGCAACGGGCAGATTTTTTTCACGCAGGAAGGTCGGGTTGAAGAGTTTGGATTCATACCGCGCCCCACCATCGGCCAGAATGGTGACAAGTCTATGGCCCGGGCCAAGCTTGCGGGCCGTGCGGATGGCCGCGGCGACATTAATGCCCGAAGACCCCCCCACGGAAAGCCCTTCCTCACCCAGCAGGCTGTAGATGATATCCAGTGCTTCGGGGTCGGGAATACGCTCCGCATCGTCAATGGGAGCCCCTTCAAGGTTGCCGGTTACGCGGGACTGGCCAATCCCTTCGGTAATGGACGAGCCTGCCGCGGACAGGTCGCCACTTTTGACCCAGCCATACAGGCCCGAGCCCTCGGGGTCCGCCAGCACAATGCGGGGCGCTTTTGCACCATCGCGCCGGGCGGCGTCATGCAGGCCAAGGGCAATGCCCGCCAGTGTGCCGCCAGTGCCGCACGCGCAGGTAAAGGCATCCACCTGCCCACCCATCTGCTGCCATATTTCCTGCGCCGTGGTGGCGCGGTGGCCTTCGCGGTTGGCGGTATTGTCAAACTGGTTGGCCCAGACCCACCCGTTTTCCTCCGCCAGACGGCGGGAAACATGGACGTAGTTGCCCGGGTCCCGGTAGGGTTTGGCGGGCACCAGGCGCAGGTCCGCGCCGATCATGCGCAAAAAGCCGATTTTTTCGCGGCTTTGTGTTTCGGGCATGACAATAACGCATTTATAGCCGCGTGCATTAGCCACCAGTGTCAGGCCGATGCCGGTATTGCCTGCCGTGCCTTCCACAAGGGTGCCACCGGGCTTGAGCACGCCACGGCGCTCCGCATCATCAATAATGGCCAGGGCCGCGCGGTCCTTGACGGAGCCGCCGGGGTTCATAAACTCCGCCTTGCCGTAAATCTGGCACCCTGTTGCTTCAGAAGCCTTGCGCAGGAGAATAAGGGGGGTTCCACCAACCGACCCCGGCATGTCGGGCGAGAGTGATGTCCAGCCGGGATGGGTGGAGGGCGCTGCGCTTTCGGTCATCTGTATACCCTGCTTGCTACAATCAGGTTGGGCGATCGGGGCTGGTCTGTGTATGGGGTGGTTCCCCCCTACCGACCTGCATCCGGTTCTTCTTGGGCATCATATAGCACTTCCAAAACGGCACACCAAGGATAGCGTGGGTCGTAGCTTTGCCCGGCGGGGCTTGCCAGACGGCCCTGCTCATCCGTGGGGACGTGGGTCAGGGCCACCGCATCGTCAATATTTCCGCCAATAATGCTGATTTGGTGGCCAAAGGGTGGCCCGTTCTGGCCTGTGGCCACCACATAGCCGCAATGTGCGGGAAAACCGTAAGAGGTGGGCAGGCTGGCAAAGCGGATGCTCAGCTTGCCACGCCCACGTGCAACACAGATCAGGTCTCCCGCCTTTGGGGTGTAGGTCGCGGGGTCGCGCGCCCGCAGGTTGGGGGACTGCCCCGAGGCCGCCGCGTTGATGTAGGTGGAATGGTTGGGCGAGTAGGGGAAGCGGTCATTCGCCCCCGCAACCCGCATGACGTAGGAAATGAACGCGGCCGACCATGCAAAAAAACTGTCATGGACAAAATCGGTCAGTTGGCCATCCGCATTGTGTTTGCCACTCCATGACGCCTCGGTCATGCTGGGGTCCATGCCGATCCACCAGTATTCCCCCACGCGCTGCCACAGGCCGGGCGCGCGTTCGGGCTTGATTGCGGCGACCTGTGGCTCGGGGCGCTGTTCGGGGTTGTCATCATTGACCGGGCTGCCAAACATGCGCCACTCGCGCATGGCAATGGCCACGACGTCCTGCCGGTTGAAGGGTTCAAAGTTGCGCGTGGCAAAGTCCGGCACGTGGCTGTTTGGCCCATAGGCGCTGGATGCGCCCCCTCCGTGGGCGGATGCGTTGCCCCTGTTGGAGGGCTGGGAGGTGCAGGCCGCCAGACACAAAGGTGCCAGAAGGGCCACGGTCAGCTTGCGGGGCATCTTGTCTCCATACCAGAACAGGACTTCCAGGGAGGCCGAACCAGAGGTTCGACCGCCATGAACACGATTTAAAGTCCTGTGGTAAGGAATAGGCGTCCTTTATGGAGGGTGGAAGAGGTTTTATGCGCACACCTCCCCGCCCATGCTCTTTTTTGCATGCCTAGTTCTGTGGTGCGTCCATGGTAATGCAGGCGGTCCGGGCCTGCACGCAGTCTATGGCCGCCCGTGGCGCAAGTTCCACAACAAGACCCCTGCCACCACCATTGATATAGAGTTTGTCCAGTTCCAGTATGCTGTTGTCAAAAATGACGGGCACGGTGGTGCGTGCGCCAAAAGGGCTTATTCCCCCGACCTGAAAACCCGTAAGGGCTTCGGCTTTTTCAGCGCCGAGCATCCGGGCGTTACGGCCGCCAAAAAGGGCGGCCACTTTTTTCAGGTCCATTTTCAGGTGCACGGGAATGGCGGTGCAGACGACCTGTTTTTTGTCTATTTCCACCATCAGGGTCTTGAAGACCTTCTCCTGCTCAATCCCTATGCCCGCAGCCGCGTGCAGGCCAATTTTGCCCGGGTCGGACACGTAGTCATAATCGTGCATGGTAAAGGGCACGCCGTGGGCGGCCAGGAAAGATGTTGTTGGTGTTTCAACTGACATGACAGAGGTCTTCATCCAATGTGTACTGGGGTTTCAGCCCTGCTCGGGAAAAAGGGAGAGCAGGCCTTCGGGCGTGGCCGGGCAGCAGCCTTTTTCCGTTATCAGGCCGGTTACGAGGCGTGCGGGGGTTACGTCAAACGCGGGGTTGGCGGCCTTGCTGCCATCGGGCGTGATCTGCACCCGGCTGATCTGCCCGTTATCATCCCGCCCGGCAATGTGGGTAATTTCGGTTCCTGAGCGCTCTTCAATGGGAATTTCACGCACCCCATCGGCTACGCGCCAGTCAATGGTGGTGGATGGCAGGGCAACCCAGAAGGGTACGGCATTGTCCTGTGCCGCCAGGGCCTTGAGGTAGGTGCCAATCTTGTTGGCGACATCGGCATTGCGGGTTACGCGGTCGGTGCCGACAATCACAATATCCACCAGGCCATGCTGCATCAGGTGCCCACCCGCGTTATCCGCAATAACGGTATGGGGCACGCCGTGGCTGCCAAGCTCCCACGCCGTCAGGGCCGCGCCCTGGTTGCGGGGGCGTGTTTCATCAACCCATACGTGTACATTCAGCCCTTCATCATGGGCCATGTAAATGGGGGCAAGGGCGGTGCCCCAGTCCACTGTTGCAATCCAGCCTGCGTTGCAGTGGGTCAGAATGTTGATTTTTTCATTCTTGCCGCGTTGTGCTGCCAGTGTGCGGAGCAGTTCCAGGCCATGCAGGCCAATGGCCTCGTTCTGGGCTGCATCCTCATCGCAGATGCGGCCGGCTTCGGCATAGGCTTCCGCCACAC
>CALCDN010000143.1 GCA_937900755.1 uncultured Acetobacter sp.
GCTCATCCCACCCGCTATAGCGCACGCGGCGGTAACGCGGCACCTCCCCCCGAAAACCGGGAATGGACAGGCAGCCTTCAATCCGCTGCACCGTGTCCGGGCCATCTGGTTCGAGTATGGGGTTGATCAGGGCCTGTACCGCGCGTGGTGGGTCATCCTCGCCTTCGCTCCGCGCAGGCGGCACGGAATACAGGAACACCCTGAGCGGCACATGAACCTGCGGAGCCGCAAGCCCCACCCCACCGCTCTGGGCCAGTGTTTCGCGCATGTTGTGCAGCAGTTCCCTGATCTGGGGGCCGCTGACATCCTCCACCTCGGCCGCGCGTTGCAGCAGAACCGGGTGGCCCATCCGGGCTATGGCTAGAACCGACATGCTTTTGTTGTCCTGTTTTTGTGCACATCCACAATAAAACACACGGAAGTGCGGTTCTGATACGCAAGAACGAATTGTATCTTGTCTGAAGGCCGTGTTATAGAGACCGCCAACAGTGGAATCGGCAGCCCGGAAGGGTAACGCGGATCTCCTTCCTTAATGTCGTCCCAAAAACCGGTTTACCGGATTTTTTTTGAACAGGGGTTAGTGACCAAGTGCACGTTCTAGTCCGTGACAACAATGTCGATCAGGCTCTTAAAGCGCTCAAGAAAAAAATGCAGCGCGAAGGCATCTTCCGTGAAATGAAACTGCGTCGGCACTTTGAAAAGCCGTCCGAACGCAAAGCGCGTGAAGCGGCTGAAGCCGTACGTCGCGCACGCAAAATGGAACGGAAGCGTCTGGAACGCGAAGGCTTCTAAGCCAGCCTCCTCCTGTTTTGCAGGCATTAAAGGTCGGTTGCCCCGCAGGCACCGGCCTTTTTGTTTGCCCACTCCCCTGCCCTTGCCCCGGCAAACGGCAAACGGCAAACGGCACGCCATGGCACAAAAAAAACCGCCACACGACCGTGGGCGGCTTTTTTAAACGGTTATGAGAGGCCGGGTTAGCTGGCCTGGAGTTTGTCCAGTTCGCGCACAATGGCTTCGCCCATAACAGACGTGCCAACGCGGGCCATGCCTTCGGCCATGATATCCGCCGTGCGCAGGCCACTGGCCAGCACGTTGGAGACGGCCTGCTCGATCATGTCCGCTTCCACCTGCAAATTCAGCGAATAGCGCAGCAGCATGGCAAAGGAGAGAATCTGCGCAATCGGGTTGGCAATGCCCTGCCCGGCAATGTCGGGCGCGCTGCCGTGGATGGGTTCATACAATGCCGGGCGGCGACCATCGGCCTGTTCGGCACCCAGCGTGGCGGATGGCAGCATGCCAAGGCTACCGGTCAGCATGGAGGCAAGGTCGGACAGAATATCGCCAAACAGGTTGCCCGTTACCAGCACGTCAAACTGGCGCGGATTCCGCACCAGCTGCATGGCGCAGTTATCAGCCAACATGTGGGAAAGCTGGACATCGGGGAATTCGCGGGCGTGCACATCGGTCACGACCTCTTTCCACAGCAGTCCGCTTTCCATGACGTTGCATTTTTCCACCGAGCACACGCGGTTGTCGCGCTTGCGGGCCAGGTCGAAGGCAACGCGGGCCACGCGCTGGATTTCCGATGTGGTGTACACTTCGGTGTTGATGCCACGCTTGGAGCCATCGGGCAGGGTTTCGATCCCGCGCGGGTCGCCAAAGTAAATGCCGCCCACCGTCTCGCGCACGATCATGATGTCCAGACCACGCACAACGTCGGGCTTGAGCGTGCTGCTGTCCACCAGTGCATCAAACACCTTGGCGGGGCGCAGGTTGGCGAACAGCCCCAGTTCCTGCCGGAGTTTGAGAATGGCCACTTCGGGGCGCTTGTCAAAGCCGACATGCCCCCATTTGGGGTCCCCCACCGAACCGAACAGAACGGCATCCGCCGCCCATGCCTTCTCAATCACCTCGTCACGGATCGGCACGCCATATTCCGCCAGGGATGCGCCACCCACCAGGTCTTCGGTCAACTCAAATGTCAGGCCACGTTTTTTTTCCAGCCAGGCCATAATCCGGCCGACTTCGCGCACAACCTCGGGGCCAACGCCGTCTCCGGGCAGGACAAGAAGTTTAACGGGCTGCTTGGGGTCTGTCATGGCGGTGCTCCGTATCGGTCTGTTCAGTCAAAATGAATGGTTGGCAGCCAGGATTTTTCCTGGTCGCGCCGTTTTTCATAGGTTGTAATATTGGATTCGTGCTTGAGGGTCTGGCCAATGTCATCCAGCCCTTCGAGCAGCAGATGCTTGCGAAAAGCATCAATCTCGAACGGGACTTCCTCCCCATTGGGGCGAATAACAACCTGGCGCGGCAGGTCCACCGTCAGGCGGGCGTTGCTGCCCATCTGGGCGTCACCCATTAATTCATCGCAGACCTCACGCGGGAGGCGGATGGGCAGGATGCCGTTTTTGAAGCAGTTGTTAAAGAAAATATCGGCAAAAGAGGGCGCGATCACGCAGCGGATACCAAAGTCCAGCAACGCCCACGGCGCATGTTCGCGCGAGGAGCCGCACCCCAGATTGTCATACGTGACCAGAATTTCGGCTTTGCGCCAGGGCTGCTGGTTAAGCACAAAATCCGGGTTTTCCGTGCCATCAGGCAGGTAGCGCATGGCGTCAAACGCATGCTTGCCAAGGCCCGTGCGCTGCGTGGTTTTCAAAAACCGGGCAGGAATGATCTTGTCCGTATCAATATTGGCTTCGGGCAGGGCCGCAGCGATAGCAGACAGCGTGACGAACTTTTCCATTATGCCAGTTCCCTCACATCGGTCAGGCAGCCCGTCACGGCGGCTGCGGCCGCCATGGCGGGGGAGAGCAGATGCGTGCGCCCACCCGGCCCCTGCCGTCCTTCAAAATTACGGTTGGAGGTGGATGCGCAACGCTGGCCGGGGGTCAGGCGGTCGGGGTTCATGCCAAGGCACATGGAGCACCCGGCCTCGCGCCATTCAAAGCCCGCATCGAGAAAAATACGGTCCAGGCCCTCTTCCTCGGCCTGCCGTTTGACGTTGCCCGAGCCAGGCACGATCATGGCGCGCACGCCCGGAGCCACCTTGCGGCCAGCAGCAATCTGGGCCGCCATGCGCAAGTCCTCGATCCGGCTGTTGGTGCAGGACCCGATAAACACCACGTCCACGGGGGTTCCGGCGATCTTCTGCCCCGCTTCAAGCCCCATGTAGTCCAGCATGCGCTGCATCTGGGCCTTGACGGCCTCGTCCGTTTCCTGCGCCGGGTCGGGCACGGTGTCGGTAATGGCCAGGACCGTTTCGGGGCTTGTGCCCCATGTCAGGGTCGGGCCAATGTCCTCGGCCCGCAGGGTAACTTCGCGGTCAAAATGCGCGCCCTCGTCCGATGCAAGGGTCTTCCAGTAGGCCACCGCCTGATCGAACCCCTCGCCCTTGGGGGCGAAGGGGCGGTTGCGCACATAGTCGAACGTGGTCTCATCAGGGGCGACAAGGCCCGCGCGGGCCCCTGCCTCGATCGCCATGTTGCAGATGGTCATGCGGCCCGCCATGTCCAGCCCACGAATGGCCGAACCGGCAAACTCGATCACGTGGCCCGTGCCCCCGGCGGTGCCAATATGGCCGATAATGGCCAGCATGATATCCTTGGCGGACACACCCGCACCGGGCGTGCCGTCCACGCTCACACGCATGTTTTTGGCAGGACGTTGCAAAATGGTCTGCGTGGCCATGACATGCTCGACCTCGGAGGTGCCGATGCCAAACGCCAGCGAGCCCAGCGCCCCATGCGTGGAGGTATGCGAATCCCCGCACACAATGGTCATGCCCGGCAAGGAGATGCCCTGCTCCGGCCCGACCACATGCACAATACCCTGATTGGCCGACAGAAGCGGAAAATAGGGAACGCCAAATTCCTTGACGTTGCGTTCGAGCGTTTCAATCTGGTTGCGGCTGTCCGCTTCCTCGATCGGCTGGCTCCGGTCGGATGTGGGCACATTGTGGTCCACAACGGCCACGGTCCGCTCCGGGTGGCGCAGCCTGCGCCCGGCCAGGCGCAGGCCTTCAAACGCCTGCGGGCTGGTCACCTCATGAATAAGGTGGCGGTCGATATAAAGGATGGAGGTGCCGTCTGGAAGGGTTTCCACGACATGATCGTCCCAGATCTTGTCGAACAACGTACGCGCAGCCATGCGCATCCTCCTTACCTTTATGTCCGTGCGGCCAGCCCTGAACACCAGCTGCCCACACCCTGTTTTATCACAAAGACCCGACTGGCCTGTGGCCAGTCGGGTTCACACAAGCCATGTCTGGCATCGTGCCCAAAAGCCTTGAGGCTTTTAGCCTGCTGCTGCCGGAGCAACAACGTCACGCGGGCGTTCTGCAATACGGGCAGACTTGCCGCTACGGCCACGCAGGTAATACAGCTTTGCGCGACGCACCTTGCCACGACGCACGACCTTGATTTCGGCCACGGTCGGAGCGTACAGCGGGAACACACGTTCCACGCCTTCACCGTTGGAGATCTTACGCACGGTAAAGTTGCTGTTCAGGCCCTTGTTGGAACGGGCGATCACAACGCCTTCAAATGCCTGAAGACGAACGCGCTCGCCTTCCTTGACCTGCACGGAAACACGCACGGTGTCACCGGCATCAAATACGGGCACTGCGCGTGCGGCTGTCAGACGTTCAATTTCTGCAGCTTCGTACTGCTGGATCATGTTCATATCGGTATCCTTCTCAAACCCCTAGGTCTGCCTGTGCGGTCCCGCCCACAGCTGCAGCCCTGTTTCCATTCTTGCGAGCCAGCCAGGCAGACCACAGATCCGGCCTTCTTTCCCGCGTTGTCTCTTCAGCCCGCTCCTGCCGCCACCGTGCTATGGCGCCATGATTACCCGAAAGCAGAACCTCGGGCACCCCATGGCCATCCCATACGGCCGGACGGGTATAATGGGGATATTCGAGCAGCCCATCGGAAAAACTTTCCTCAACGCCGCTCTGCTCACTTCCCATTACACCAGGAAGCAGACGAACACACGCATCCAGCAGAACCAGAGCCGCAGTTTCTCCACCGGAAAGGACATAATCCCCGATGGAAACCTGCTCAACACCCCGTGCCTGCAAAAAGCGCTCGTCCACCCCTTCAAACCGGCCACACAGTAGCATAACACCCGGCCCCGCGGCATAACGCCGCACATCGGCCTGCGCCAGTGGACGCCCCCGTGGCGTAAGATACACACACGGCAGGTCGGCCCCGACCCTTGCGGCTGCAAGGGCCGCATCGGCCACGTCCGGGCGGATAACCATGCCAGCGCCACCACCAAACGGCGTATCATCAACCGCACGATGGCGGCCCAGACCGTGCTCTCGCAGGTCCTGGGTACGGCATGTCCACACCCCGTTCTCCAGCGCGCGCCCCGCAAGGGACTGCCCCAAAGGCCCCGGAAACATTTCCGGGAAGAGTGTAACAACAGTGGCCTGCCAGCTCATGCTGGCACCCCTGCCTGCCGCTTGCCAACGCCACGCCCTTCCTCCCCCGAGATTTCCTCGGGGCGAACTATGGTTATGCTCCGCGTGTCCAGCCTTACTTCAGGCACGCAGGCCTTTGTAAAGGGAACAAGGGAGCCATCACCCAGTTCAAGGCTGGCGCCAGCACCGTAATCATGCACCATGATGACACGCCCCAGGGAAAGACCTTTTTCGAACGCTTCCATACCGATCAGATCGGCATGATAGAATTCTTCTTCCTCTGGCTCCGGCAGGCTGGAACGTGGCACGTACAGGCGGGTGTTCACCAACGCCTGTGCTGCGGTCCGGTCCGCCAGGGGCTTGCCGTCTGCGTCTTTTATCTCGGCAACGCCATCCGCTCCACACCAGCGCAGGGACCATTTGCGCCCCTGCGCGTCTTGCAGAACCGCGTAATCCTGCAGTGTCGCGGCATCCGCCGCATAGGAATGAACGCGCACAAGGCCACGCACTCCATGCGGTTTACCCACAACACCAATCAGGATCAGGTCAGGCTGCATGGCTGATTCAGCTCAGTTTCAGGCTGCGGCTTCTGCTGCCTTGGCGGCAGCGGCTGCACGTTCCTGCGCCTTCTTCTTCGGAGCAGACTGCTTGGGCTGCTCGTTGAAGCTCGGCTTGGCCATCAGACCGGCGTTGCCAAGGAAGCGGGCAACACGATCCGTCGGCTGCGCACCCTGGGAGAGCCAGTGCGTGATGCGTTCGCTGACCAGACGCACGCGTTCAGCGTGGTCGGACGGCAGCATCGGGTTGTAGGCACCCACTTTTTCAATAAAACGGCCATCGCGCGGGCTGCGGCTGTCTGCCACAACAATGTGGTAGTAAGGACGCTTCTTGGCACCAGCGCGGGCAAGACGAATTTTAACACTCATTCGGAATACTCCAGACCGAAAAACAAAACCCGGAAAACTTAGGCAGAAACAGGCCGCATCAGCGGAAGGGAGAACCACCAGGACCACCCGGCGGGCCTCCACCCATTCCCTTAGGCATGAGCGCAGACATTCCCTGGCGCATGAGACCTTTCACGCCCAGTTTGTTAAAACGCTTCATCATGGTGGACATCATGTCGAACTGCTTGAGCAGTTTATTGATGTCCTGAACTGTTGTTCCCGACCCCGCGGCAATCCGTTTTTTGCGCGAAGCCTTGATAATCCCCGGCGAACGGCGTTCGCCACGGGTCATGGAACCGATAATGGCAAGGTGCTTTTTGAGGACGGACGTATCAAGGTCCTTGTCCCCCAGCGCTTCCTTGACCTTACCCATACCCGGCAACATTCCCAGGATACCGGAAATGGAACCAAGCTTGTTGATCTGGCGGATCTGGGATGCGTAGTCATCCAGATCAAACTTGCCAGCCATCATGCGCTGGGCCAGACGTTCACCTTCCTCGTGGTCCAGCGTATCGGCTGCTTTTTCCACAAGACCGGCAATATCGCCAAGGCCCAGAATACGGCCCGCCACACGCTCGGGATGGAACTCATCCAGCGCGTCCAGCTTTTCGCCCGAGCCGGTCAGCTTGATGGGCGCGCCGGTAATGGCCTTCATGGACAGGGCCGCGCCACCGCGCGCATCACCGTCCATACGGGTCATGACAACACCGGTCACGCCCACGGCCTCGTTAAACGCCTTGGCGGTGTTGACCGCGTCCTGCCCGGTCATGGCGTCCACGACCAGCAGCGTTTCCGCCGGGTGTGTCACGTCCCTGATCTGGCGGACTTCCTCCATCAGCGCTTCGTCAATGGACAGACGACCCGCCGTATCGAGGATGACAACGTCATACCCTTCCTTGCGCCCCACATCGAGCGCGCGCAGGGCAATTTCCACCGGTGTCTGCCCTGCGATAATAGGCAGGGAGATCACACCCGCCTGCACCGCAAGCTGGGCAAGCTGCAACTGGGCGGCGGGGCGCTGCGTATCGAGAGACGCCAGCAGCACCTTCTTGCGCTCACGCGTTGCAAGGCGCAGGGCCAGCTTGCCCGAGGTCGTGGTTTTACCCGACCCCTGAAGCCCGACCATAAGGACCGGCACGGGCGGAATGGCGTTCAGGTTAAGAGGGGCAACGCCTGCGCCACCGAGTGCGTCGATCAGCGCGTCGTTGACAATCTTGGCGACGGCCTGACCGGGGGAAATGCTTTCCAGCACCTCCTGCCCGACCGCGCGTTCCTTAACCTTGTTGACGAAGTCCTTGACAACAGGCAGCGCCACGTCCGCGTCCAGCATGGCCAGACGGACTTCGCGCATGGCCTCCATCACATCGGCTTCGGACAGCGCGCCACGTTTGGCGAGACCATCAAAAACCCCGGAAAGCTTGCCTGAAAGAGCTTCGAACAAGTGCAACACACCCCATAACGAGACGCGCCACTGCGCGAACACTCGCGGAGTGGCGGTCCTGATTTGTAGCAGGGCTTACGGCACGACCGGGCCCTGAGTCAAGGAACTTCTGGCTTTTACTTCTTCTGGCTGTCGGAGGAAACCTGCTGGGCGGGATGCTGCAAGGCGTTCAGCTCATTGAGCAGTTCATGGATGCGCTTCTGCCGATCCCGCATCTGGGCAAGCTGGTCGGGGGTCAGCACGTCATGTATCCGGCTGGCGATCTGGAGGTGTCGAGCCTCCCGCTCCGCGCGCAGGGCGGCCATTTTCTGCTGCACCTGGGCAATTTTATCCTGGTCGAGCGGGCCGGGTGCGCTGAGCAGGTCTTCTATCTGGGCATGCAGGTTTTCAAACTCCTCCTGCGTGTCCTGCGCCTGGTCCTGGTCATGCGCCTCCTTGAGGATGGTGCCGATCTGGTTGCGCTGCTTGCGGCTCAGGTCCAGCCCGTCCAGCGCGTTACCACCCGGACCGCCAAAAGTGGAGCCAACACCTATGCCCCCACCCCAGCCACCAGAACCACCGGGGCCACCGGGGCCACCGGGGCCAGCCGCATGGGCCGACAGGCCAGAGAGAGAAAGCCCCGCGAGCATGGCCGCGGCCAATACACCATTGCTGATCTTCATGACGTGATTACTCTCCTGCGAAAAAGACAGATGCCGTGATCCGATGTGACCAGAAAAACCCGAAAACTCCAAGCGTTCAAACGCCTCCACACCCCTGCATGCACGGCATTGAACGGCGGACACTCAGGTTTGATGTGTTAACGCCTCAAACCGGGCGGCTGTTTCCAGCTCCATCTGCATACTGGCAATGCGGTCCGTCACTTCGGTATCCTGGCCCCATACAGCCATCTGGTGGCGTTCATCCACCGTGGCGCTGGCGACAAGCTCCTCCACCGGAGCCCCGCCCAGCAGCGCCAGCCCCAGCACCAGACTGCCCAGCGCGGGCACACCAACGCCCAGCACCGCCAGTTGCGCATCCGTCATGCCGTCCATGACCACGCCAAGGGCCTGCAACGCCTGGGCGGGCTGGCAAATAGGCATGACCCCCTGCGTGGTATGGAACGTAACGCCGTAGGTTTTGCCCAGCCATGCCAGCCAGGGGTCCCATGACGCGGCCTGTTGCGCCGCCAGCTTGCCATGTGCGCCATCCCTGTAACAGACCAGGTCACTGTTGGCGTAGGCCAGAAGGCTTTCCCGCACACCCTTGCGCGCCTGCGGAATCCGTTCGAGCATGGACCCCGCAATGCCGGTAAGCGGCAGGTCGTCGGGAGTAAAATATCCCTCCGCTGTCTGCCCCGCCGCCTGCCACTCGGCCACCAGTGCCTCGGCCAGCGCGCGGGAGGGCACACACAGCGCCGTCTTGCCGGGCAGGCGCACGCTGCGCCCGTCCAGTTGCACAGCAAACGCGCCTTCCTGCTCCACAAGCTGAACCTGTTTCCAGAACCGTTTGCGCCCCGCAGGCGCGCGGCCGGGCATGCCTGTTGTGTTCGCGCTCACCGGAACAGCCCCAGCCCGTGCAGCATGTTCATGATTTTTTCCTCCTTGCTGGCCTTTTTGGCTACCGTGGCCGGGCTTGGGCCATCGGCTCCCTCACGCGCGGTGGCCAGCAGCGCGGTGCAGGACGAACCGCCATCCCCCCCGCTATTCCCACCAATGGTAATGCCAAAGCGCCCGTCCTCCGCTGCGGCCATGCTCACCTGCGGGCTGTTCCACGGACCAGTGACATGCAGCGAGGACGAGGCCGACGCCCCACCCAGCAGGACCTGCGGAGCCAGTTGCATGTTCAGCTCATGCGTGGCCAGCGTTACCGTACCCTGCCCGCTCAGGTGCAAAAAGTCGCTCTCCAGCCCCACATGGTCGATATGGGCCACGCCATCGGCAAACTGTGTGTGCACGCCAAAGCAGCGGATAGGCACCTGCCCCTTGACCGGCACCTGCGGGCCAAGCAGACGGCGCAGGAGCGTGCTGCCCACGCTGCCATCCACCACGGAGGCACCCAGATGCCCCGCCAGCGTGCTGCTGCGCGCCTGCGCGGTATCCCCCTGCGCGGAGAGCGCGCCCACAAGCTGGACCGTGCCCTGCATGTCTGGTGCTACGTGCATCCACGCCTGCACCACGGCCAGGGGCAGGAACACGGAGCGGGCGGAGGCCTCGACCTGCGGCTGCGGGCCGGACAGGTCATACACAAGCCGGGCCACCTGCTGCTGGCCATTGCCCACGGCGTGGATGGGGTCCAGTGCCAGGCGGGCATTGGCAAGGGTCATGTGTGTTTGCACCTGCGTCCATGCGACACCCTGCCAGCTTATGGCCTGCGCCTGCACATCCGCCGTCAGCGCAAGGCCGTGCAGCACATCCGCCACGCTGTGGTTTTTGTACAGAAGCTGCGTTTTATCGCTCTCCACATGACCCGTCACGCCAAGCCCCGTGGCATCCGGCCATTGCGCGCCAAAGTTCAGATGATCCAGCCTGCCCTGCACATCCAGCGCGGAATGGGTGGGGCTGAGCGCTCCCTTGACCTGCACGGACGAATTGCCCTGCGTAAGCGCCAGATCAACCGGGGCCTCGGCCTGGTCCTGCACAAGAGCCAGTTGTGCCAGTGTGCCCGCCGTCCCGTTGATCCCAACGGGCTGATCGCCCATCTGCCCGTCCACATGCAGGCTCAGCGGGTCCGTGGGCGTGGGAGCGTCCACCACAACGCGGCCAAGGGCGGCCTGTGGCAGCCAGCGCCCCAGGTCCACATGGCCCGTGCGCACATGCAGGCTTTGCACCTGTGGTGCGTCCCCACTGCCCCCTACGCCCAGATCAACCGAAAGGTTCTGGGCGTCAGGCAGGTTGGCATGGGGGAAAAAGACATTCAGGTCCTGCAACTGACCAACAGAGCCACCCAGGTGCAGCGTGTAGGCGCGCTCGGCCCCGGGGGCGTTAATCACCCCGTCCAGATGGGCAAGGCCTATGGCGTGCCCACCCTTGTTCAGGCTCAGGCGGAGTTGCAGGGGCAGTTGCGCGCCAAGGGGCCAGAACGGGCCTGTCTGCCCGGTCAGGCTGAAACTGGCATCCCCTTTCTGGCCCTGTATGTCCAGGTCGGGGGCGGTGCCATCCAGCCCGCGTATTGTGGCCCTGCCCAGATCAAACGTGCCGGAAGAGTGCGTCAGCGCATCATCCCACAGGACACTGGCCTGCAGCACCGTCAGGTCTGACACCCCCACATTCCCTGTCTCTTA
>CALCDN010000144.1 GCA_937900755.1 uncultured Acetobacter sp.
AAGTTGGACTGGCGATTACGCCGCCCGTCCTGCTGGCAACACTCGCGGCGCTGGCCCTGTGGCTGCCCCGGATCAGCCAGCCATAATACAGGGCAAGGCCGCATCATGGCCTGCCCACACTGGAATCCTTGGCCTTTCGGGCGGTGAGCACGTCAGACAAAAACAGACATTCCAATGGATAAGCAGGCCGAGCCGAGTATAATCCAGAAAATATCCACTTTTGTCACAAACATCAGCAACAGGCTGATGGCGGCGATGGCCGAGGTGAACCACCCGGTCAGTGCATCTTTTGCCAGTGGGAACGTGGCGGCGAACAGCAAGGCGGCACTGCTTATGACAACCATGCGGATGAGGCTCTGAAGCCTCGGATGTTCAAGGTGCCTCCCGGCATAATGCAGCAGGGGCAGGATCAGCACGGCAGGTGTAATCATTGCCAGCCAACCCGCCACGGCGCCCCAAAAACCGGAAACGAAATAACCCACACTGACGACATACAGGCCCACAGCCCCCGGTGTGCTTCGTGTAATGACCACGGCCTCGTTCAACTGGGATTCGGTCAGGACATGGTGATGCAGGACAAGGGCGTCCTGAATTGCAGGAAGGGACGCAAGCCCCGCAAAGGTGGTAATCGTCGCCTTGAGAAGAATGGCATATAGCTCAAGAAAACTCATGCCCGTTTTCCCGGCGCAACGATCCCGATGACAGCACATAGGAGCAGGATATCAATCGCGGGAAGCCGGAAACCCCAATAGAGAACCAGAGACCCCCCCGCGATCAGGGCTGAAGTCAATCTGGACCCCTTGAGGACATAGGGACGTGCCACCACCCAGGCCGTTCGGACCGTTACCGCGACGGCACAGGCCACCGCCCCCTGAATTGCGGCCTGAACGATCGGATCATGCTCCCAGAAGCTGAACAGCATGGTGCAAAGCAGGATGAAAAGGGCGGATGGAACCGAGGCCGCAAGCAGTGCGCAAAGAGCGCCGGAACCACGGCGCACCATCCACCCGATGCCAACACAGAATGCCAGAAGATTTGTCCCCGGAATAAGGCGTGCCAAGGAAAAACAGAGCGAAAATTCGCTATCATTCAGCCATCCGCGCCGTTCTATAATTTCCTTATGCAATACGGATGCGGTGGCGGTTCCTCCTCCCCATGTAAAATTGGCGTATCGTATAAAAATACTGGCAATTTCCAGGGTTCCAACTTTTTTATTTCTTGCGGGCATGATGCTGTATTCCTGAATTATGTATCTTTTGTCGCACCTCAGGCAATGCTGTGCCGAACGCCAAGCCTGAATGTTTCGTGCGAGTATCAATATTAATCTACATAGAGAGACCAGGGAGAAATGTCTCGTGGGGTTCACTGCATTTGGGCTGCCGGTATTAAGTCTGATACGCCCGGGCGTGGAAATCCGGGCGTGGAAATTCACAATTCCATAAAATCTGGCTGCAAGAAATAAAAGCATGAAATTTTGTCGCATGGGATAGTGGCTGTTACGGTGCACCTGGAAAACGAAGCATGGTGCGGGACAGGCCGGCAGACATTGAAGGCTGCGGGTGTAGCGGGTGAAACCAGGAGGGAAAGGCGCTGGTTCACGAGGGGGGGGAACGTAACGCCATCATCGACAGGCGCCTGGGCTGCTCGTTAGCCGCTATTGCGGGTGCGGTGAATGCCGCCGGGTTTCTTGCCGTTGGCTACTATTCGGCCAACATGACCGGGAATGTCTCAGCCTTGGCGAGCGGTCTGCATGAAGGTCGCATGGAGGTGGTGCTGTCCTGCTGCGGGCTGGTTCTGGCCTTTGTCGCTGGTGCTGTGCTCTCGACGCTACTGGTCCATGCAGGGCGGCGGCGTCACCTGCCGTCGATCTACGCCCGGAGCATCCTTCTGGAAGCCTGCCTGCTCGGACTTCTGGGAACCATCGATCTCCTGTTCCCGGCCCAGCCCCGCGATCCCTTGCTTGCCTATGGTCTGAGTTTTCTTATGGGACTTCAGAACGCGACCGTCACACGCATTTCTGGAGCGCGTGTCCGCACTACCCATATGACGGGGATGCTCACTGATGTCGGGTTGGAACTGGCGGACTGGCTGGATACATTCTTTAATCCGGTTGATCCGGCCCGGCGCGCGGCGACACGCGAGCGACTGGGCCTCCATGCCGCGATCGTCCTCTCCTTCACGCTGGGTGGGATCTCCGGCGCTTTCCTGTATGGCTGGTGGTCCGGCCTGTTTTTGCTGCTGCTGGCAGGGGTTCTGGCCTGCCTTGCGCTGCCGGGGGCACTCTCCCACGAGTAGATGCGGGCGCGCGGTCATTATCGGCGCCAGAGCGGTTATAAATTTGTATTTTGATTTTTGGAACGTGTTGAAGTCTGGAAGAAAAAGTAAGTTGTCGGCTTGTTTTTGCGACAACTTACCCTGTAATGGCCCTAGTGGAACCAGCCAGATTCCTTTTTGACGGAAGCCTGACCTTCCAGTTCAGCTTGAGACCCTTTCTTTTCAAGTAAGGTCTTTTCGCCTTCAGAGAGGTTCCTGTTGGAATCGGCGTTGGATTTTATAAGGTCTGTGACGGCCTTTTTCTGGTTCAGGTCACTGTCGATCATATCATTTTCACGAGAGACCGCAGTTTTTTTGGCCTGAAGCGAAAGCTCCTTATCCTGCAACTCCAGTTCACGCAGACGATCTTCATAAGAATCATCACGCGCCTGTCTGGCATCAAGCTTTTTTTCGCGCTCGGCGGCAGCGGCCCGTGCTGTTGCCGCAAGACGGTCCTGCCTGGCCTGTGCTGCGGCACTGGCGGCGCGCTGCTGCCTTTGCTGTTCATCCCAGGCTTGCCGCGCCATGTAATCATGGCGCTGTTGCGCTGCATCAACCGCATTAATCTGATCCGAAAGGATCGACTGTGCTGAAGCAACAGAGGGAGCCAAAAGGAGTGCGGTTAATGCTAAGCGCCTCATATTTGACAGTCCTTATTATCTTGTTGTGGGGGGGCAGGCGCTGTTGGGCTGGATCCGTGTTTCCGTCGGGCTGGACTGGATCATGACAGCCTTGCCAGGAACAAATTCACAGGAGCGGCCAACCTGGGCGGAGTTAAATGTCTGGTTGCCCTGTTCGTAGGTGATGGACACGCCTTCCACCAGTGTTTTGCCCGGTACAAGCGAGCCCGCGCCAACACCGGCCCCGGCCCCACCAATACCACCAAGCGCACCAAGGCCCGCGGACCCGCCAACGCCCGCACCAAGGCCCGCACCAAGCCCCGCACCCAGAATACCGCCAACAATCTGGGCGGTCTGGCGGTTGCGTTCGTTACTGACCTGTACTTTTGCGGGCAGCACGGCAAGAATCTGCACAACTTGAGCTGCCTGCCGCTGGTTAACCTGGCCGGCAGTGTATGTATCTGCGCGGTTTTCTTCTCCAGGAGTTGCGCAAGCAGCCAGAGAAAAGGCTGTAACCAATAATACACTGACTTTTTTATAGGAAATAATCATCAGGATGTCCTAATAATAGACTGGGAGCAAATGTGCTCTAGCCTAAAATATGGAATGTCAAAATTTTGACAAGATTAATTCGGCATCATTTAAGGAATTATTCATGAATAGTGCAGGGTGTGGCTATCTTGCCTGAATGATATATCAGTCAAATAAATAATTAAAACGAGACTATTTTTTTTCTAAATTAATACTTGAGGGGCGTTATTTCGCGTTATTTCCGCTGCGTGCTTTTATGCACGAAACGCGCGCATTTGTCAGCCCCTTAGTGTTCGCGGGGTCTGTTACGCCTGTTTTGTCGCCACAACGGCCCTTCAGTATCTGGGCAACAGGGGGACATGCCCGAGTGCTGGCGGGTGTTCGTGTTTTATTTTGCAAGGCCTTCAGGTGGCGTGTTGGCGCTGCGGCAAGGTTACGAACCGGCCTAGAAGACAGGGGGAGTGGCCCCAGAAAGAAGTAAATGAAACTTAATCGCAACTGCGCGACATTCTTTTTCAAACAAATGCCGCGCAGGAGGACTGTTGAAATGCTATGTGTATGCGTCTGTTTTACCAGCGGTATTGTATGTTCCCAAGAATGGTGCGCCGTGTTCCATAGAAGCAGTTAACGGATGACGCGCACGCGACAACATATTTGCGGTCGGCAAGATTGGTCGCATTGACTTGCAGCAACAGATTTTTCAGGGACGAGAACGCTCCCCCCAGATCATAATGGGCCTCGGCTTCACCCAGGACATAACCGGGGACTTTGAAGCTGTTGGCGTTATCTCCGAAGGTAAAGCCATTGTAACGCACGCCACCGCCCAGACCAAAGCCCTTTACCTTACCGTTTTGGAAAGTATAGCTGATCCAGCCCGAAGCCGTATTGGCGGGGGCGGCAAGTAAACGGTTGCCAATGTTGCTTGCGGTTGTGTCGTGCCTGATCTGAATATCGTTGTAGGCGTAAGAGGCTATCAGGTTCAGGCCGGGCAGAGGATGAGCCCGGGCTTCAAATTCAAAACCACGCGAACGCACCTCGCCTGTTTGAATACTGTATGTGGTATGGGCGGGGTCTGTTGTCAGGACGTTTTCCTGGTGAATGGTATAGGCTGACCCTGTAACGGTCATGGGTATTTTGCTCGGTTGGTATTTGACCCCGACTTCATACTGGTTGCCTGTGGTGGGCTTGAAGGACGCCCCGGTGTAACTTGCGCCCGCTGTTGGCATAAATGATGTGCTATACGAGAAGTATGGCGAAATGCCATTGTCAAATGAGTACACAATGCCACCACGATATGTCGGCTTCCTGGCCGAGGAAGACGTGGAGCTCCCACCCCAGTGGTAGGTGGTATTCAGGGTTGTCCAGTCAAACCGTCCGCCCAGAATAAAGGAGAAGCGCTTCCACTTTGCCTGATCTTGAATATAGAGGCCAACCTGGTTGAGAACCTGGGTCGCATCACTTGTGGCGGTCGGGTAGAAATGAGCGCCATAAACCGGATTATACAAATTCAGTGATGCCACCGTACCGTTACCAAGTATCCGGTCTGAAGCATTGTGGAGATAATCTATGCCGGCAATGAGCGTGTGATGAACGCCACCGGTATGGAAGCGGGATTCCAGGCTGTTGTCGCTGTTGAAGGCGTCCATATGTTCGCGGGAAATGGTGTACATCCGCGAAGCTGTTGCCTGATCCGCCGCCAGGGCGCGCAGGGAAATAGAACGAAAATCTGAATCAAGGTGTAAATAGCGAAAGTTTTGCCGTAACGTCATGGCCTCATTGAGGCGCTGACGAAAGGCGATTTCCGTCATGTATTCCGTGCGGCGATATTGGTCAAAGCCCGGTTCGCTGGTGAACAGGCTTGTTGGCAGCTTTCCATTTTTATTGGGCAAAACAGTGCCGGAGGCAGGGAGCGCAATACCATACAGCGAGGATGGGTCATCTTGATAGAATAGCCGGACATTGAGGTCCGTGCGATCCGTCGGGCGCCAGGCAATTTGCGGCATAACGCCAATACGGTGGTCCTGTGTGTAATTGACCTGTGTATTGCCGGTGCGGCCAACGGCGGTCAAACGCCCGCTCAGGGTGCCGCTTTTGTTGAGCCGGTCGGACATGTCGAGCATGGCCTCCCCGTAATCATACGACCCGGTGCCAAGCCGGACTTCATGGTAGGGGCTGGCCGTGGGGGTCTTCATTGTCATGTTGACAAAGCCCCCCGGACTGGACTGGCCGTACAGCACGGATGCAGGGCCTCTCAGCACTTCCACGCTTTGCATGAAATATTCATCGAATGATGGAACAGCATAGGAAATTCCCTGTGTCAGCCGTGTTCCATCCAGAAACTGCACGTAATTGGCGCTTCCACCAAAACCACCAAAGCCACGTAGGTAAATACTGTCAAACCGGCTGCCGGGGCGGCTCCCCGCGGAAATGCCAGCGGAATAATTCAGGGCATCCGAAATACTGCGTGCATGCTGTTCATCCATCTGCATACGTGTAATGACCGTTACGGATTGAGGAACTTCCCGTAGTGGTACGTCTGTTTTGGTTGCAATGGATGTATTGTTGGCAACATACCCTGAGTGTTTGGCCTTGACTTCAACATACTCGTCTTTTGTACTCTCGGAATCCTGCAATACCGAGGTTTCGGCCTGAGTGGCAAGAGGATAGGTTAAACATATCCCCGCAGTACACAGGCTCATAAAGCCGATTGATGGACGGCAAAAGTTCATCTGAAACTCCTAAGTTGTAAATGATAATGATTCGCGTTTATAGCTCACGATGATAAGTCTGTATCTGGAATGAATATTAAAAATTAAATATGTTACTGATAGGCCACAGGTTTTGTCCGGTGTCTGTGGCTGAAGTGGTGGAGTGCGGTATTCAGTCCCACCATGCTCCCTGTGGCCAGAGGGGGGTAAGTCGCTCCAGGCTGTGGGGAGGGTGGTAATATGTGCAGTGCCCTGCCTGAAAAGGCGGTTATACGCCAGTCAGGTCCAGTATTGCAGGGTATTGCCCCCATAATTTTAAACCTGAAATACAGGTTTGTGAACAATAATGAGTCGTTCAAATTGCTGTAGGGGGCATTGTTATTCTGGGTAACGGGAATTTATGATCGTGTTATCTTGAAAAGAAATGGAGAGTTCTACCAATGACAACCCTTGGTTTGGTTGATGCGCAGCAACGTGACATGGTGGCTTCGTTTCCATCCTTTGATCCTGAGCGGGATGATCTGACGAAATTCCGCGAAGAACTGGTTGAGGGCACAACGGCTCTCCTGAAATCTGGATCGGTCAGATATGACGAGCGGATGATCCCCGGCCCGGAAGGGGCTCCCGATGTGCGGGTCATCCTGTTTCGACCGCCAGAAATCAGGGAGGCAACGCCTGCCATTCTCTATGTTCATGGTGGGGGCATGATTGCTGGTACGCCCGACATGCAGGCCGGTGCGCTTGAGCGGTTGGCGGTGGAAACCGGCACCCTGATTGTCTCGGTTGATTACCGGCTTGCGCCGGAAACGCCTTTTCCCGCCGGGCTGGAGGATGTTTATGCCGCGTTGCTGTGGCTGCATGCTGGCGCGGGCGGGTTGGGTGTTGATCCTGATCGCATCATGGTCATGGGGGACAGTGGTGGCGGGTGCCTGGCAGCGGGCACCGCACTTCTGGCGCGTGATCGTGGCAAGGTAAAATTGCGGGCCCAGGTCCTGATTTATCCAATGCTTGATGTGCGTACGGGTGGGGCGGATGCACCATCGGATGACCCTACGACAGGGGAATTTGTGTGGACACGCGCCCAAAACCGGCATGCATGGTCCGCCGTGCGTGGAGGGCTGGCGGCAACCGACCCGGGATTTGGTTATTTGTCACCCAGCTTTGTGCGTGAAGTGGCGGGGTTGCCTGCCACATATATTCTCACCGGTGCGCTGGACCTGTTCCGGGATGAGGATGTCACGTTCGCGCATCGCCTGTGGCGAGCGGGCGTATCGACCGAACTGGTCGTTTATGCAAATGCGGTGCACGGCTTTGATCTGCTGCCATCCGCTCTTGCCGAGCGCGCCCACCATGATGTGGTGGCGGCTGTACGCCGCTTACTGTAGCACGCAGGGTTACGCCAGGCCGTTCAGCCAGGCAGGTCTGTCCGTTTTTTTATGTATCGGGCACGGCCTGCCTTGGCCCATACGGTCATCAATGGCAGGCATAGCCGCAGGAAAAACGGAGACCACAAAAACAGACTGCAGAAAAAGCGGTCAAAGCGGGATGGAAAATTTTCTACGCGGTTTTTCTCACTGGCCGCAAAAATCCATGCAGCGATTGCCTCTGGTTCCTGGGGGGCGGACATGAAGTTCAGAACCGAGCCACCTTGTGCCATTTCCGTCGACAGCATGCTGGTATTGACACTGCCGGGGAATATTGAAGAAACACGAATACCCCGGGGTTTGAGTTCCTGCTCCAAAGCCAGGGCAAATCCGCGCAGGCCAAATTTTGACGCGGTATAGGCACTGCTTCCCGCCAGGGGGAAAATGCCCGCCATGGAATTTGTATAAATAAGATGCGAACCCTTTGCCATCATGGGCAGGATGGCATTGCTCAACAGCATGACGCCAACCAGATTGATCTGGATCTGCTCCACGGCCAGGTCATGCTGGAGGGTCGCCACGGGTTGTGGTGAAATTGTTCCAGCGCAAAAGACAAAAAGATCAAGACTGTTGCGGATATGCCCGATAGCACGGGCCGCATCATTGATGGAGGTGGTATCTGTCAGGTCACATGCCACCATGGTGTCCACGTATGAGGTATCGGATAGTCGGCTTTCCTGGCGCGACAATCCGATGACCCAATATCCACGCTGGCGCAACAGATGGCACAAGGCACGGCCTATGCCGCCAGAAGCACCGCTGACAACCGCCACTTTCTGATGGGATACTTGGTTTTCCTGAAACAAAACAATTGCCTATCGCAACAATATCTAATCCGACGTCCATGCGGCGGGTCTTGGTAATACCGCCAGCGATTGTGCTTTTCCGTACCACACCTTCACGGTTTTGTCCTCTTTGATTGCACTCCAGAATGATGAAGCAAAGATGAAACCCTCAGGCCCCGGACGATAATCAGAGGGGTTGTACCACACCGTGATTTTGGGGGAACAAAACGCACGCGCCGGAGGGGAGGGGGAGTAACAACAGGAGTCTGCGGCCTATTCTCATGGGTCATTCGCCTATCTGCCAAAGTCTTCCGCCTGATGGCGCCAGAAAAGTGTGTATTGTCATGCCAGGGTGGCTCCCGCGGATAACGGACAAACTCTCCCCCAGCGTCTTGCTGCCTTAGGGCAGGCATAGGGCTACCTCCATAACATCGGCGGGGATTTATAGTTTCATTGTCAACTGATCGACCGTATCAAGCGCGCCCTGAGCGCTCTCAATATCGCTATCTGAAGTGATATTGTGTTGTTTGAGGCGGTTTTTACTATCCTGCAACAGGGCCTTTAACTGGCTGGACACCCCTTGAACAGTCTGGGCAAAAGCCTGACTGTCGCTGGTTCCGCTGGTTCCGCTGGTTCCGGGCGGCGTGGTGGTTTGTGTTGCGCCTGTCGTGGTTTCAGTCCCGGCCTGTGTGGATAGCTGGGAGCTGTTCTGTGGAGCGGCCAGTATTGCATTGCCCACGGCTGCATCGGCGGTGTCGGTGCCACCGCTTTGCGTATAGTGCAGGACAGCGGCAGCCAGTTGCCGGGCGAGCTGGGCCAGTTCCTGCGCCAGTGCCTTGGGGGACATAAGGGCTTTCATTTGCATGAGCTGGCACATTTGCGCTTTGATGAGGCTGACCTGCTGTTCAGTCTGTTCCCTGGCAACGGCATGACTGGACTTTGCCAACTGGTCCAGCCGGTTGAGCGCTTCCTGCGCGGAAGCCTGATACGCACTCGTCAGGGAGGAAGGGGCTGCCAGAAAATCGAGGCCAGCCTGTGACAGTGTTATCTGCACGGGGGACGTTGTGCCCGTCTGGTCCAGAGTGGTGGATACGGCCGGGTCTGATGTGCTGGAAGAGCCAGAGGGGCTGGCCGTTATCCATGTGGCAGTATTTTGCGCGATCAACTGGGAGGAGTGGGTAAGCTCTTGCCCGGTGGTGTTGATCGTTGCCATGGGGTGGTCCTGCCAGATGATGTGATACTGGCAGGATGCCCGGGTTCTATTATTAAAAAGTTAATGCGGTTTTTGCTCCTGAACGGCCTCTTTCTTTTTGTTCAAGGGGAGAATGAGGTTGAGCACTATGGCGCACACGCAGCCCGCAACAACCGGGGACTGCAATACCGACTGTGTCCAGTCTGGCATGAAGGCAAAGAAGTCCGGCTTTACGACAATAGCCATCGCCAGAACAATGCTGACCGACGCAACAGTAAACGGCTTGTTCCCCGGCTCCAGGCCAAGGGATGTCAGCATTTGTATGCCAACCATCATCAGGGTTCCAAAAATCATGAGCCCGGCCCCGCCTGCAACGGCAGGGGGGAGTGCGGCCACCGCGGTCGCCAGAAAAGGCGAAAGCCCCAGAACACACAGGATGCCCCCCGCAAGGGCCACAATCCATCGGCTCCGCACTCCTGTAATGCTCAAAAGCGCGACATTTTCAGAAAACGCGGTGTATGGAAAAGACCCCATGACACCCCCCAGCAGCGTGGCCAGCCCATCTGCGCGCAAAAGCCTGCCCACCAGTGCTGGCGTGGCGTGGCGTCCCGTCATTTCCCCCACGACAACCGCATCCCCGACAGATTCCACCCAGGTAATGGCGACAACAACAATCATGCTCAGTGCGGGCATGAGCTGGAAAATCGGCCAGCCCAGGGGAAAAGGCTTAACCGGCGCCAGCAAGGGGGGCATGCCACTCAGATGTGGGGAAACCTGGCCTGCGGCAAAGGCTACGACAAGCCCCACGCCAACGCCGATAATGACGGCAAGATTTTTAAAAACTCCGCGCCCGGCAATGGATAAGGCAATCGCACTGGCAAATACGCTCATGGCGACAAGCATGTTCTTGCCCGCCTGCACTCCCGTGCCGGTGGCTATCTGGTCAATAGCTATGGGCAAAAGACTGAGCCCCATAATGGCCAAAGACGTACCGACCACAATGGGTGGAAAGAGTTTCATGACATAGCGGCCCAAGGAGGCGGCCAGCATGGCAACCAGCCCGGCAACAATGACCGCGCCATAAACCGTGCGCAAACCCTCGTTGTCATGGCTGGAGGCAAACGCGGTGGACGAGGCAATGCCAATCACGCACGAAACGGTTGCAAACGACACGCCCTGCATCAGGGGCAGGCGCGCTCCCAGCCAGCGTGTGCCTATGGTCTGCAATAAAGTTGCCATGCCACTGGTAAGCAGGTCGGCCTGTATCAGAATGGCTGTTTGTGCGGCGGGGAGTGCGAGCACACGCCCGATAACAAGTGGCGTGGTAATCGCGCCCATATACATGACCAGAACATGCTGCACGGCCAGTGGAAACATGCGCGCCAGGGGCAGGGTTTCATCAACCCCGTTTTTACCGTTCATGGTGGGTGTGGGTGTGGGGGTGGGTGTGGGTGTGGGTGGGGGGGATGTGGGTACCATGGCCGTTACC
>CALCDN010000145.1 GCA_937900755.1 uncultured Acetobacter sp.
ACCATATCCCCATCGGGCCAGATAATGTGCTGGCCCGAGCGCACGCTTTCCTCCACCACCAGCGTGGGGGGGAGTGTGGGGTTCAGGTCATCCTCGGGTATGGTCACCGGGCCGGAGGCGCGGCCCCCCATGGGGCTTTCGGGCCATGTCCAGTCGGCAACGGCGGGCCAGGACCTGTCCCCGCCCTCTATGCCCAGCACGCGTACGCCGCGTTCTTGCAGGGCGGGCAGGAGGTGGGGCAGGCCGGGTGTGTCGGCCTGCATCAGGCTGAGGTCAAGAATAACCGGTTTGCCCGCAAAAAAGCCCACCGCGCGCTGGATCTGGTGGTCGAGTGCGGCCAGCCAGTCCACCAGTGGTGTTTCCGGCGTGAGGGTCAGGGCCAGAAAGGAGCGCCCAGACATGCGGATGCGGGGGGGAGTGGAATGTGTGCCGGACAACGAACAAATGCTCTCTTAAAAAACAGGAACGCTCTTAGCGTGTAGAATAACAGTGGCGTATTGCAACAGAGAAGTTTGTGTTGCGCGCCAGATTGCGCCAGGTAAAGGGGATATGCGGAAATTGATGGGCCTTGCCCGGTTTTCCCTCTGGCGTGGCTGCATGCAATGGCATAAAGCACTAGAGTATGCGTACCCTGTTCCATTTCCCCCTTTCTCCAGCCAGCCGCACGGTGCGCCTTGTGCTGGGCGAAAAACGCCTGCCGTTTGAAGCGATTGTTGAACGCACATGGGAAAAGCGCCCCGAATTCCTGGCCCTTAACCCCGCAGGCGATGTGCCTGTGCTGGTGGAAGATAACGGATTGATCGTACCCGATGTGTACGTGATCTGCGAATATCTGGAAGAGGCCTATGCCGACATCCCCCTGCTGGGCCGCACACTGGCCGAGCGGGTGGAGGTGCGGCGCGTTGTGGCGTGGTTTGAAACCCTGTTCGCCCGCGAAGTCTCTGGCCGCTTCATTGATGAACGGGCGATGAAGCGCCTGAGTGGCCGTGGCAACCCCGATGGTGGTGCCCTGCGCGAGGCCTACGCCTCCATGCGTCCGCTCATGAAATACGTGAACGATCTGGCCGAAAACAGGAGCTGGCTGGGTGGGCATTTTTTGTCCCTTGCCGATTTTACGGCTGCTGCCCATCTGTCCTGCCTTGATTTTATTGGCGACATAGACTGGGCCAAGGTGCCCGCCGTGCGCGACTGGTACGCCAAAATGAAGTCCCGCCCGTGTTTTCGTCCGCTGTTGAACGACCGCGTATCCGGCATTACCCCGCCTGACTACTATACCAATCTGGATTTCTGATATTTTGACACAAAATAACGCGACGCCGATGTTTGATGTTCTTGTCATCGGTGGTGGGGCCGCAGGGTTGATGGCGGCCCTGACGGCGGGCCAGCGCGGCCGCAGCGTGGCGGTTTTGGAGCATGGGCCGGAGGTTGGGCGTAAAATCCTTATTTCCGGTGGTGGCCGCTGTAACTTTACCAACCAGACCATGCGGGCGGACCGGTTTTTGTCCGCCAACCCGCATTTTGTAAAATCCGCCATCAGCCGTTACCAGCCCGGCCATTTTCTGGACCTGCTCGCAAAGCACCGCATTGCGTGGCATGAAAAAAAGCTGGGCCAGCTTTTTTGCGACAATTCCGCCCATGATATCGTGCAGATGCTGCTCGATGAGTGCGCTGCCGCCCATGTGCGTATTCTCACCGACCTGCGTGTGTATGACGTCAGCAAATCCGATGTGTTCCGGGTGCAGACCTCCCGGGGGGACATGACCGCCCGCTCCGTGGTGCTGGCAACGGGGGGGCTGTCCATTCCCAAGCTGGGGGCCAGCCGCTTTACGTACGAAATGGCGCGCCAGTTTGGCCTTGCGGTCATCCAGCCCGAGCCCGCCCTTGTGCCGCTGACCTTTGGGGGCGAAAGCGAGGAGTGGGTGCGCGCCCTTGCCGGGCTTTCGCTA
>CALCDN010000146.1 GCA_937900755.1 uncultured Acetobacter sp.
ATCTACACAAGGAGTATCGTCGGCAGCGTCAGATGTGTATAAGAGACAGCCCTCCGGCACGGCGCGCATGCCCTGCCCCGCCGGAGCTTACGGATGGCGCCCCCTGGTGCTGAGTGCCGTGCTATTCTTCATCATCGGGTTTGTCACATGGCTGAACGGCCCACTTATCTCGTTTGTGCGGGTTGCGTTTTCCCTCAATGACCTGGCGGCTTTTCTGGTGCCGCTGGTTTTTTACTGCTCCTATGTCCTGTTCTCCATCCCTGCGAGCCTGAGCGTTATGCGCATAGGCTTTAAAAACGGGCTGGTCTGCGCCCTGCTGGTTATGGCCAGCGGCATGGCGCTGGCGGGGCAATGCCTGCATGCGGGCTCCTACCCTGGCGCGCTGGTCGGTTTTCTGGTGCTCGGGGCGGGGCTTGCTGTGTTGCAGGTCGCCATAAACCCCTATGTCAGTTTTCTTGGCCCCGACAACCGCAGCGCGCAACGCATTGCCATTATGGGCATATGCAACAAGCTTGGCGGCATTGTGGCCCCCATCGCACTGGCCACGCTGGCCATGCGCCATATTGCCGACATGGCCGCAACGCTGCCAACACTGGCCGACCCGGCCCGGCGGCTGTCTGTCCGGCAGGCGTTCCTGCACGCCATTTACTGGCCCTACATGGGCATGGCTTTTTTGCTCGCCCTGACCGCCATATGGGCTGCGCGCTCATCCTTGCCTGATATACAAACAGATTTTTGTACAGACACAAAAAAAGAAAAACGGTTCATAGCCGTCCTCGCCTCCTCCCTGACCCGCCGAACCCTGCTGGGGGCAGGGGCCATGTTTTTTTATGTCGGCGTGGAGGTGCTCTGTGGCGATGCGGTGGGAACCTACGCACAGGGGTTTGGCATATCCCTTGATCAAACAAGGTTTTTTACGTCCCTTACGCTTTTTTCCATGCTGTGCGGGTATGTCTGCGGCCTTGTGCTCTCGCCCCGCTTCATCTCGCAGGAGCGTTATCTTGTCGTCTCCTGCCTGGGTGGGGGGCTGCTCGGCATGGCTGCGTGGGCAACGGATGGCTACGTCTCGGTTGCCTGCGTAACCTTGCTTGGTTTTGCAAACTCCATGATTTTTCCATCCCTGTTTCCCCTTGCCCTCAAAGGGGCTGGTCGCCATACGGCACAAGTTTCCGCCTTTCTGGTCATGGCGTATTGCGGGGGCGGAATTGTGCCGCAATTTTTTGTGCTTTTAAAACCCTTCCTGGGTTTTCAGGCAGCCTTCGCGGGCCTTGCGTTGCTCTCCTATGGGCTGATCGCCACATACGCATGCCACTTCATGGGCGACACCCATAACAAAACCACAGACTATGGCAAAAGATATTCAAACCATGACTGAACTCAAAGGCCATCTTGTCCTGCCTGACCGCATTGTGGCGGGCCGCATCACATTCACCGACCACCTGCACACCGTAACAGCAGACGGCACCGCCACGGCCACTACCGCTGCCGAACGCTATATTCTGCCCGGTTTTATCGACTGCCATGTGCATGGTGGCAATGGGGCGGACACAATGGATGGTGTGTCCGCCATTCACACTCTGGCCCGCTTCCATGCCCGGCACGGCACCACCACCATTTTGCCCACCACCATAACCAGCCCGTGGCCAGACGTGCTGCACGCCCTTGGCGCCATTGCCGAAGTAAGCCGCTCCCCCATACCCCAGGGGCCAGACGTGCATGGCGCACATCTGGAGGGGCCGTTTGTCAGCCCGCACAAGCTGGGAGCGCAACCACCTTA
>CALCDN010000147.1 GCA_937900755.1 uncultured Acetobacter sp.
CCGGTAGTTCTACCGCTAAACTATCCCCCAGCAGGACGACGTTTTGAAGTGTAAAACACCACTTCCGTGCCGGTGACGCTCTACTAGCACCGCCATTATAGGCTTGCAACCCCATCCAATAAAAGAATTTTGTTTTTGGTGCATATTTGTCTTGTCCCCAGGCCCTGTGGTCCCCAGAATAGTGAACACCAGCGCAACTCCAGATATATGAGGACCGGACAGATGGATCATCCACTTCCCTGGGCCGGCCCTTCGGTCAACAGGCCTTTCACGACCTCTGGTGGGATGGGTGGTGAGCCAGACCTGTTTGGCGCCCTTGATCTGGGCACCAATAACTGCCGCCTGATGATTGCTGCCCAGACAGCCGGCGGCTTCCGCGTTGTTGACAGTTTTACCCGCACCGTGCGGCTGGGCGAGGGCCTGCACCATACCGGCCGCCTGAGTGACGACGCAATGAGCCGTACCGTCGAGGCCCTGCAGGTTTGCGCGGACCGTCTGGCCCGGCGGCAGGTGCGGACCTTTCAGGCCGTGGCAACGGAGGCCTGTCGCCGCGCGGTTAACGGGCAGGCTTTTATTGAGCGCGCGCAGGCGGTAACCGGCTTTGACATTCATATTATATCCGGGCGGGAAGAAGCCAGCCTGGCGGTTGAAAGCTGCGCCAACCTTATCCACAACAACCGTTTTGGCCTGCCACGTGGCAGGGCATTGCTGTTTGATATTGGTGGAGGCTCCACCGAAATAGCGTGGATCCGTACGGAAGCAGCGCAGCAGACGGAATCCCTGATCGGTTATCTGAGCCTCCCTGTGGGGGTTATTACGCTATCGGAGCAGTTTGGGCCGATGGAACGCCTGACCCATGCCGGTTACCGTGCAATGGTTGAGCATACACGTGCGTTTTTGCACGAGTTTGAAAGTGTTCATCGGATCAGGTCTGAAATTCGTCGCAACCATGTGCGCCTGATTGGCACCAGTGGCACCGTGACAACACTTGCCAGCCTTATCCTTAACCTGCCCCGTTACGCGCGCGCGGCGGTGGATGGCTCACTTCTGCCCGCCAGCAGTGCGCGCCTGGCCATGCGTAAGTTACAGGACATGGGGCTGAGCAATATTGAAGCCCACCCCTGCATTGGCCCCGAGCGCGCACCGTTTGTTCTGCCAGGATGCGCTATTTTTGAAGCTATTCATGATATATGGCCCATGCAGGATATTATTGTCGCCGATCGTGGGCTACGAGATGGCATGATTCTTCGCATGTTACGCAAAACGCCTCCCACATCACGGCGCGCCGTGCGCCCACCACATGCGCGGTCCGCTCTTTCCACACAGACTTTAATGCAGGCTACAGGTTTATGAGCGACAAGAGACCCCGTTCATCAGGTCATTCCTCCACGCTGCGTGTACCAGGGCGGGCACGTAAAAGCAGTGCGACCCCCGGCAGCAAGCTGGCCAAAGATGATTCCGATGCCCCGCAGAGGATGCGCACGCAAACCGTTGCCCTGAGAACGGCGCGCGGCCGCACGACCGCCCAGCAGAAGTGGCTGGCACGCCAGTTGAACGACCCGTACGTGCAGGCCGCCCACAAGCAGGGCTGGCGCTCACGCGCCGCATTCAAGCTGATTGAACTGGACGACAAGTTTGGCCTTATTCGCCCGGGGATGCGCGTTGTCGACCTTGGGGCCGCCCCCGGTGGCTGGACGCAGGTGCTGGTCAAACGGGGTGCGGCCAGGGTTGTGGGTGTTGACCTGCTGCCGGTTGACCCCGTGCCCGGAGCGGAAATCATAGAAGGGGATTTTACCGACCCCGATATGGCCAGCACCCTGACCAACCTGCTCGGCGGCAAGGCTGACCTTGTCGTGTCAGACATGGCACCCAACACAACAGGGCACGGCCCGACAGACCATATCCGCATTATCGGCCTGACCGATGAAGCCTTGCATTTTGCGTTCGAAATTCTGGCTGAAGGCGGTGGATTTGTCGCCAAGGTGTTTCAGGGCGGGTCGGAAAAGGCCATGCTGGACACGTTAAAGCAGGCATTTTCGCTTGTGCGGCATGCCAAGCCCCCTGCCAGCCGGAAGGATTCGTCCGAGCTGTACGTGGTTGCAACCGGGTTCAGGCCCCAAAGACTGGCACCCTGACCTGATCTCCCGTGGCTTTCTCATATATGCATGCATTACGCGCCGGACTGCTATAGCCCGGATGACGGCTTGATAGAGTAGAAACATTTATGAGTGATACCGTTCTTGATGTGCGGGGCTTAAACTGCCCTTTGCCCGTCTTAAAAGCCAACCGTGTGCTCCGGGACCTGCCTGCGGGCGCGCGCCTGCGGGTCCTGGCCACGGACCGGGCCTCTGTAACGGATTTTCAGGTTTTTTGCCGCGAAACAGGGCATGCCCTGGTCTCGTTTGCGGATGAAAATGGCGTTTTTTCCTTCACGATCAAACGGCGCATGCAGGATGCATAAATTCAGTCATAGCTGAAATTCCATCTGCCATTCACATGCAAGGCTTGGCAGATGGCCCCTTCTCGCGCTATTGGCTGCCCTTCATGAAGGATAGGAACGCCTGCACCATGCCGGACAACATCACTTCGCTCTCTTTTGAAGACGCGCTTTCCGAACTGGAAAAGATCGTGCGCGGCTTGGAAGGTGGGCAGATGAAGCTGGAAGATGCCATCAAGGCATATGAGCGCGGTGCGGCCCTGCGGCAGCATTGTGAGGCCAAGCTCAGTGAAGCGGAAGCCCGGGTGCAGGCGATCGTGCAACGGTCCGACGGGTCGTTGGACATGAAACCGATGGACTGAGATGTCGATGACTGAACCGACACAAAACACAATCATCCGCGCAACTGATGCTGCGCTCCTCAAGCAGGACATGGGCGCGCGCGCGAGCGTGATTGAAAGCGCCATCGACGCCCTGCTCCCGCCCACCAAGGGAGGGGACGCACGGCTGGTTGAGGCCATGCGTTACGCCACCCTGGGGGGGGGCAAGCGCCTGCGCGGCTATCTGGCCGTTACGGCGGCCAGCCTGTTTGGCGTGCCAGACAGCCAGTCCGCCCGGGTTGCGGCATCTGTTGAGATGCTGCACGCCTATTCCTTGGTGCATGATGACCTGCCCGCCATGGACGATGATGACATGCGGCGCGGCCAGCCATCCACGCATCGCAAGTTTGATGAGGCGACCGCCATTCTCGCCGGAGACGCCTTGCAGACCAGGGCGTTTGAAATTCTTGCCAACGCCCAGACCCACGCCAGCGCTGATGTCCGCATTGACCTGATCCAGTGCTTTGCCGAGGCATCGGGGGCGGCTGGCATGGTCGGCGGTCAGATGATCGACATGGAAGGCGAAGGGCGCGCCCTCCCTCTGGACGAGGTCCGTCACCTGCACGCCCTCAAGACCGGGTGCCTGATCCGCTATTCGGCGGAGGCTGGCGCCATTCTTGGGCAGGCGTCTCCTGATCTTCGCAAACGGTTGAGAACTTTTGGCGCCAATATTGGCGCCGCTTTCCAGATTGCAGACGATGTGCTTGATGCCACCGCCACAGCGGAAGAGCTTGGCAAAACCGCTGGCAAGGATGAGGCATCTGGCAAGTCCACCTTTGTCGCACTCCTCGGCATTGAGGGCGCCAGGAATGAGGCCGCCCGCGTGACAGAAGCCGCAATTGCCGAACTGGCCCCGTTTGGGGCGCAGGCTGACCGGCTGCGCGATCTCGCCTACTACGTGATCGAACGGAGAAACTGAGATCATGGCCGACCAGAACAGCGCGTCACCGATTCCCACACTGGGCCGTTTTCCCGCACTGGACCGTGT
>CALCDN010000148.1 GCA_937900755.1 uncultured Acetobacter sp.
TCCCGTGCTGGCGGAAGCGCCGGCCGCCGGGACCACGATCGGCAGCAACGAAGGCAGCTCCACCTCCCTCGCCCAGATCAACACCGAAATCACGGGTTACCTGAGCCAGATCGACACCATTGCAAACAACGCCACCACAAACGGCGTGAACCTGCTGGTCAGCTCCAGCAGCGCAAGCACCACAGGCTCCTTCAACGGCATCACCGCCGCCAGCGTTGTTTATGTAACCGGTCTGCAGGGCAGCACGGCAACCATCAGCAACCTGTTCAGCATCATCAACGGTGTCAGCAGCGTTACCGGAACCGGCGCCACGGCGTCCCTGACCGAAGCTCTGGGCCTGTCCACCGGCGTTGACTCCAACGGCCTTGCAACCGGCAACGGCTTCCTCACCAGCGATGGCAGCCTGAGCTCCTCCTGGGGTGGCGCAACCGGCGGAACCTTCGACCTCACCAGCGCTATCGCTGCTGTGCAGAAGGCCATCACCGCCATGACCAACGTGACCTCCACGCTGGGCCAGAACACCAAGAACATCGCCAACATGACCACGTTTGGCCAGACCGTTGCCGACAACCTGACGACCGGTGTAGGCGCCCTGACCGATGCCGACATGTCCGCAGAAAGCGCACAGCTGACCTCCCTGCAGACCAAGCAGTCCCTGGCCATCAAGTCCCTCTCGATCGCCAACGGCCAGTCCCAGAACATCCTGTCCCTGTTCCAGTAATCCTACTGAACCAGGTGACGAAAAATGCCCTCGGCGAAAGCCGGGGGTATTTTTTTTGCGTGGTCTGCGTGGTCTGGATCACGCCAGGCCATGGGGCCTTCAGGCAGGGTTCAGGCGGAAGTGTTTGGCACACCCTCCCAGACGCACAGCGCCGCGCCACCTGCCAAGGCAGACGACACGGCGACCATACAGACCAGAGAAAGCGTTAAGCCCTGCTGAGCCACGCCGGGCGCAATGCCGGGCTGGAACAAGGGCTGGAACAAGGGCAGGGCCATGGGGCCACGAGCAGGGGCAGAATAGCCCGCCCGGAATTACGGAGCGGCCTGCGCGCCCACCCGGTTTTGCAGCATTGTATAAAATGCCGAAAAGATTTTGTGCATCTGCGGATTCTTGTAGGGAAAAACAGCCCCGTCATCGCAGGCATGGATAATCAGGGCGTTGGACAGCTCAAACACGAGCAGTTCGCCCTGTGTTGTTTCGGCGCAATCAAAGCCGAAGTAATCCAGTTTTACAGCGTTATAAATGCCATCCAGCGCGGCGGCGTGGCGCTGGCCAAACTCCTGGTCAAAATGGAGCATGGCATGGGCTTCCTCCGCCCGGCGGGACGCAAATTCCTTCATTTCCCTGTAGGGGTAATGCACCATCCAGTGGGAGGAAATACCCATATGCGCCAGGTAGGCCTTACCCCCCACCAGCACAACACGGTATTTGCGATAGAGCTGGTCGCTGGAGGCGTAGTTGATAAAGTTGGCGACAAAGAACAACTCCGCCCCGACCTCGGCCAGATAGGCCGCAAGGTCCTGGGGCTGGTCAATCCTGCAAAGGCCAATACCGCCATGCAGGCCCAGCGGGCGCACAATAAAGGGATAGACCAGATTAAGCCCCAGTGCTTCCAGCGCGTCCTGGCCGGTGCCCAGGCGCTCCAGCGCGGCCCGTTCCAGCCTGTAGGTCTGCGCCATCTGCAAACCCGGCACCGCATGCAACAGTTCAAATGCCGCCGAGCGGGACAGTTGGGGAATATACTGGGGCCTGTTCAGCACCGGGGTTACGCTGTGCGCCAGAACCCGCGCCAGTTCGGCCAGCACGGGGGTATGGGTGTCCGCCTCGCCCACGGCCACAAAAATCAGGTCATGCGGGGGAAGCACTGTGGGCCATGCAAGGCCGGGACCGACATACACCACATCCATGTGTACGGGCGCATTTTCCAAAATGCACTCAATGGGGGTGTTGGCGGTCAGGTCTCCGGGGGTTTTCACCACCAGCAGGCGCAGGGCGTCCTGGCCCGCATGGGCAAGGTTGAAGGTCTGCTGCAAGCCCAGCGCGGCTGTTAAAAATGCTTCAGCCTGCTCGTTTTCAAACGTCAGCTGCATGATCAGGGCCAGATCAAGCAGTGTTTGCGCATCCGGGTGCTGTGCGGCCTTTTGCAGCAGTTCCGTCCGGTAGTGCGTAATATCCTGCCCCTGCAGGGACTGCCGCAGAAGTGGGGATAGACCAAAAGAATTCATGTTTATACTCGGCTATGGCCGGGTCAGGTCCAATACAAAGTGCCCCAACCATGAAGGTGCACAGCACTGAAAACAGACAACACTTAAATATTCTGCTGACCGACTTTATTATTTCATCAGATTGATGGTGCGGGTGAGCATGGAGCGGGTGATCTGCATGGTGTTCAGATTCGCCTCGTACGAATGTTGGGCGTCATGCGTATCCATAATCTCGACCATCGTGTTCACGTTCGGCACCTTCACATAGCCCTTGGCGTCCGCCGCGGGGTGGGAGGGGTCGTAGCGCGTTTCCAACGGTGTGTGGTCCTGTCCGATGGACTTGATCTTGACACTGGACGCACCCGTAGCCTGGTCCAGCGTAGTCTGGAAAGTAATAGTCTTGCGGCGGTAGGCATCGGCACCGGGAGTGGAGCCGGTTGTGTCCTTGTTGGCAAGATTTTCGGCTGACACGCGCAGACGCTCGGCCTGAACACGCATCCCATCGGCGGAGACGCCAATCGTGTTGGTAAAGTCCATCTGCTGCTTCCGTCCTTACGAACTGGTGCCCAGCGCGGTGGCGAACAGGCCCATGTAGCGGGTGTAAACCGTGGTGGCAAAACGCTGCTGGTCGTTTGTATCGGCTATCTTGCCCAGCTCATCTTCCAGACGCACCTCGTTGCCATCAATGGACGCCGTGCCATCCGTGGTCTTGCGCGCACGCGCGGTGTTGCCCGGCCCGGCCATATGCCCCGGTTCGGTCTGCACCATGGCCATGGTCATCTGGTCCTGGAGCACGCCCGAAAACGGTGTGACATCCTTGGACACATAACCCGGCGTATTGGCGTTGGCCACGTTGCCCGCCAGAACCGACTGCCGCGCTTCCAGCCATTGCATGCGCCGCTCGGCCAATGCAAACAGGTCCGTCCCGCTATGGGTCAGCGCGGTCTGGGATGACAGTGCCTCCAGCATGAAATGCCAGCTCCCCTGAGTATTTTCTGCTGCGCCATATGGGGCGTATGCTTGCCCCAGTTCACGCCGGTCTGGCCAAGAATAGCGTCCCTTGTCCCTGATAGCCACAGAATTATTGGCCACACAAGAGCCCACCCCACCCAGGGCGGTATGGATTGCCCCCATGACAGGCGCCCCGCACAGCGCTATGGCATGGCACGGAAGAGTATAGAACACGCCCTCCGCCAGAGCGAGCAGAGCATGCGCACAGTCAAAACCAGTGATACCTCCCTCCAGGTCGGGGCCACCCTTGCCATGCTGATCTGGAGCCTGCTGGCCCGCACCACCCCGACCGCCCTTGCGGGGGTGTGTGTCGCCCTGTGGTTTCCCGTCTCTGTCCGGGTTTGCGCGGGGCTGCTGCACTGGCTGCCCGTGGCCACGGGCGTGCGCCCCCACGTAGCCGACACACCCCAACAGCAGCGGCACGAACTGGTGGCGGGCTGCCTTCTGGCCGCGGCGTGCACGCTTGCCGCGCTTATTGACACACTCCCCTCCACGGCGTTGGCCAATGCGGTGGCCTTCAACCTTGCCAACCTGCTGGTCCAGTTTGACCGGCGCGAAGGCTGGCTGCCCAATGCCGTACTCATGCTGTCTC
>CALCDN010000149.1 GCA_937900755.1 uncultured Acetobacter sp.
CTCCATCAGCCAGTGCAGGGTGGCGGCCCCCTCCACCGTGGCCCCAAGGGCCAGAATAACCTCGCGCACGCTCCCTTCGTGCAGGCGGGTCAGCAGGGCGGACACGTTAAGGTCTTCCGGCCCGACCCCCGCCAGCGGGGACAGGGTGCCCCCCAGAACCTGATAAACGCCCCGGTGAACCCCCGCACGCTCCAGCGCCCACAGGTCGCCCACCGTTTCCACCACACAGACCAGCCCCCTGTCCCGCAGCGGGTCGGTGCAGATGTGGCATGGGTCCGATGTATCCAGGTTCCCGCACGACGAGCAGGTGCGAATGGCCTCTCCAGCCCGCTCCATGGCATGGGCAAGTGGGGCCAGCCGTGTATGGGGTTCGCGCAGCAGGTACAACGCCACCCGCCGGGCCGAACGCGGGCCAAAGCCCGGCAGGCGCCCAAGCAGGCGAATAAGCTGCTCTATTTCCTGACCACCCATACCAGCCTGCCTTCCCCCGCGCTCAAGCTCAGGTTGCGTCTATGGCCTAGAACGGCAGCTTCATGCCCGCGGGCAGGTTGAGCCCGCCTGTGACTTTCTGCATTTCCTCGGCGGCTTTTTCGTCCAGTTTCTTGCGTGCGTCCGCGCAGGCGGCCACAATCAGGTCCTGCAACATTTCCATTTCGGCCGGGTCAGCCAGCTTGGGGTCGATCTTGATGGAACGCATGTCGCCCTTGCCGCTCAGCACAACGCTGACCATGCCCGCACCCGCCGAGCCATCAATGCTCATGGCTTCGAGTGTGCTCTGCATGGCTTCCATCTTGGACTGCATCTGCGTGGCCTGCTTCATCAGTGAGGCAAGGTTCTTCATGGTCATCCCCTAAAGCTTGTCTGTCCGCCGCGTGGTGCGGCATGGCGCACCCCTGCGGCGCATCATCTGTCCTTATCTGGCCCAGAACGCGCTGTTTTGCCAGCCCGGCCCGCTCACTTCAGTCCTGCGAGGCGCCGGGGTCGTATGGTCGGTCGTCCTCGTCAAGCGGTTGCGCGTCAAGGGGGGCGAACAGCAGTTCAGGCGGCTCCTCGGGCGGCAGGCCGTAATCATCCAGCCCGTGGTCGCGCACCTCACCCAGTTGGGCATCGGGGAACGCGTTCAAAATCGCCCGGACCAGCGGGTGGGCCTCCGCCTCGCGCCGGCGGAACTGGATCACCTCCGCCCCCTGCGCATCCAGCGTGGGTTCCCCCTCATCCGGCCCGGTTTCAATACTCCAGCCCAGACCTGTCGCGCGGTCCAGCACACGGCGCAATTGCGGCACGATATCGCCCGGCACCCCCCGCTCGAAGCGCAGAACAATCCGCCCGGGGGAAAAAGAGATCACATGGGCCGCGTGCCGCAACTGGCCGTGCAGAATGGCCTCACGCTGGTCCCTGACCAGGGCCACCGCCTCGCGCCATGTACGAGGGACAGGCGGCGGAGCGGGTTCAGGTGGGGCGGGCTGTGGCTCCAGGGCCACCACCGGCGCAGGCACAGGCACAGGCACAGGCACGGGTTGGGCCACGGCCATGCCGCCGGAGCTGACCATGCGCAGGCGGGGGGGGGCGTGCTCCGTGGTTCCGGGCGATGCGCCCTGTGTCGTACCCTGTTGCGTACCCTGTGGCGCGGATGGCGCGGGTGGTGCTGAAGAGGATGCGCCACGCGGACCACCGGCTCCCTCGGGCGATGCACTCAGGCGCCTGACCAGGTCCTCGGGCGAGGGCAGGTCGGCCACGTAACACAGGCGAATGAGCACCATGTCCGCTGCTGCACGCCGGTCTGGAGCGCCTTCCACCTCCCGTACGCCCTTGACCAGCATCTGCCATGCCCGCATGAGCACGGGCACGGCAAACGTGCTGGCCATATGCGCGCCCCGCACCCGCTCGGCCTCGGGCATATCCGCCGAGTCCCCCAGTGTGGGCACGGCCCGCAGGCGGGAGACGACATGCACAAGCTCCAGCATGTCGCCCAGCACAAGGCCGGGGTCGGCCCCGCGGGCATAGGCGGCGTCGAGCAGGGCAAGGGCTATCTCTGGCTTGCCGGTCAGCACCGCGTCCAGCAGGTCAAACACCACCTCGCGGTCGGCCAGGCCCAGCATGTCGCTCACAATGGTCGCGCCAATGACCCCGCCTTCACCGGTCAGGCCACTGCCCTGTGCTATGGCCTGATCAAGCAGGGAAAGCCCGTCCCTGACGGAGCCATCCGCCGCACGGGCGATCAGGGCCAGCGCATCATCGGAGAGCGCGACCTGTTCCTTTTGCGCAATTTGGGCGAACAGCCCCGCCAGTTCCGCCTGTGGCACGCGCCGCAGGTCAAACCGCTGGCAGCGCGAGAGCACGGTAACCGGCACCTTGCGCAACTCGGTCGTGGCGAAAATGAACGTCACCTGCGCGGGCGGTTCTTCAAGTGTTTTGAGTAAGGCGTTGAAGGCATTGCGTGAGAGCATATGCACTTCGTCGATGATAAAGACCTTCATCCGCCCCTGCATGGGGCGGAAGCGCGTGGCCTCTATGATCTCGCGCACATCATCCACCCCCGTGCGGGAGGCGGCGTCCATTTCCAGCACATCGGGGTGGCGGTCGGCCAGGATGGCAAGGCAGTTGGGGCATACGCCGCACGGGTCGGCCGTGGGGCCGCCCTTGCCGTCCGGCCCGGTGCAGTTGAGCGCGCGGGCGATAATGCGCGCGGTCGTGGTTTTACCCACCCCGCGCACCCCTGTGAGCATGAAGGCATGCGCCACCCGCCCCAGTGCAAACGCATTGCGCAAGGTGCGGACCATGGCCTCCTGGCCAATCAGGTCATCGAATGTGGTGGGGCGGTATTTGCGCGCGAGCACCCGGTAGGGCGGTGTTGCGGCATTGGGTGCTGGTGGCTGGGATACGGCGGCAGGGGCGGGTGGTTCGGCCTCGCCAAACAGACCGGGGCCTTCCGGTTCCGGACTGGGAAGCCCCTCGTCGTGAGGGAACTGCTCGTCAGTCGTGTCGCTCATGCCATGCCCGAAGAATATATGGTCACGCCCTGCGTACCCGGTATGACCGGCGCAAAATGGTCTGATCCACAAGGGCGGAGAATGAGGGTGGAAAGCCGAACAATGACCCGGACGAAACTCACCATGGCTGCTTCCTTCCGGACCTGACCGGTTTAGCAAGGCGTCCGTCCACCGCCGACTTTCCGAGGCTACACCTAGCACCAAACCCAAGCCCATGCCAAGCCTGCTGGCAGCGTTTCGGGGTTGTTTCTTTACCTCCCGGACACAGACAGGCTAGAAAACAGGATAATTGGTGCGCACCGTCGCAGACTCAGGAGAATTGTGCTCGTGTCCGGTTTTCGTTTGTATCATGCCGCTATGGCATTCGCTCTTCTGGCTGGCGGTCTGGCCCTAAGCCCCATTGCCCGGGCGGATGACGAGACAGCCCCCCGCAGCAACATCAACAACATCCAGCTGCAAAAGGAGCTTGCCGTCCTGCACTTCAAGCCCGATGCGGCAAGCCCCGCCTGCATAGACTCGCTCTCGGAGCTGCACAAAACACAGGACCTTTTGCAAAAGGATGAGGAAAACACCCGCAACCAGGACCTGACGGTTGCCGAGGACGTGCTTGAATCCAACTTTGAAACCTCTATCGAGGCCTGCGCCGCAGACGTGGAAAAACTGTGCGGAACACACAACCCGACCGCCGACCTGCGCAGCGCCTGCGAAAAAATAGACAGCCTGCCCTCCAAGGATACACAGGCGGCCGACTAGCCCGGACCTGAACCACGCCAAGACACCAGACAGGCCCGGCCGGACATGCCACAGCCCCCACCCCGACC
>CALCDN010000150.1 GCA_937900755.1 uncultured Acetobacter sp.
TCCCAAAAGCTGGGTTGGGGGGTCTGGGATGCCGGTGGTGGGGGCAGGGCATGCGTATCCGCAATCTGTTTGGGCGTGAGTGAGCCCGCCTGTGTGCTCGCGGGTGTGGCCACAGGCGTGCCCGCCAGCGGGCTTACCGGCGGGCTCACAGGAGCGTTCTGCCGCACAGGAGCCTGCGTATGCGGCATTTGCAGGTAAGCCGCATTTGGCGCGGTTTCGGCCAGTGCGGGGGCTGCCCACAGGCAGAACAGGGCCGAGCCAGAGGCCAGCACGCGTGCGCGTACGGGTGTGGCGGCGGAATAACAATGCAGGCCGGGCAGGGGGGAGCGGGTGGTGCTTGCCGGTCCTGTGCGGGAATGGTCGGTGATTACGGTCATGGGCCGAGGTCACTTCTTGTTATTTTTATAGGGTCGATAATTCATTCATTTAACGAATGTCTTATATTCCCATTATTGTTATAAATGCACTTATGTCATATCGCATTTGCGTGTGTTGCATCCCTTATAACGGATGCAACACGACGCTTCGATAAAAAAATGAGAAATTTGCTTTAAAAATAACAGTTTTTTTCAAACGCATGTTGAAAAAAATATAACTCAGGCGCCATGCACCTGATTCTGCAGCGTGCGCAGGCAGGTTTGCGTGCGTGTTGCCAGCCTGATGTCATGCACCGTGGTGACAGCGTCTTCCGCCTGTCTGCGCCATGTGGCGGACATGCCCGTGGGGGAGCAGACGTTTGTTGTGCCCCCGGCCGCCCTTGCGTCAGGTTCCGTAGCACTCAGCACCGTTGCGGGCTGGCGGGGCAGCAGAAGCCGCATTGTATGCACGAGCGTTCTGGTCGTGCTGGCATCGGTCTGCGGTAGAACGCTTGCCAGAATGTGGGCGGCTTCCGGCCTGCCCTGCGCGAGTGCTTTCATAATGTCGTCCCACCCGTGCGGGCGGGAGAGCGCTGTTGCGGTCTGGGCTACGCCATCATGTGTTGCCATGTACAGCACATGGTCCGTTCTATCGCCCTGCATGGTGGGGAGGAGGGGCTTGTCCTGTGTCGCCAGCACACACAACCCGGCGGACAGGCAGACAAGCAAGGCTGACAAAAGTGGGCGCAGTGGTCGCACGGTGTGGCTCTCTCCTTGGTGAGAGAGACAGTTGCAGGGTGGAAAATGGCGCGGGCATGGCAAGGGCGTGGCACGGGTGCGAAAGGTTGCGGCGGCCAAGCGGGATGGCCTATAGGGTGCGGAACAGATCGGAAGGCGCGCGCGCCGGGTTTATGGTCGGCCGCTGTCTGCGGGCTGGTCGGGTGTTCCCCGTGCTCCGTTTTTCCTGATGCGTGATTTGGCTCGACGAAGGAATGAATGACATGAGCGCTTCTCTCTCTGCTTCAGAGATCACCCGCCTCCAGAGCGCGCTGCGCCGCCTGCTGGGTTCGCCTGAACTGACCGTCAACCCGGCTCCGCGTGCGGGCATGTCGGTTGAACTGGCCGTAAAGGGTGAAGTTATCGGCACCGTCCACCGTGATGATGAGGATGGAGACGTCAGCTACGCTATCAATATGGTGGTGCTCGAAGAAGACCTGCCCCGCGCCTGAACCGCGGCCAGATGCAAAAAAGTCAGTCCTCCAGTGTGGGGGACTGACTTTTTTTATGGCGTTGGAGGTATGTGCGTCAGGCGTTGGAAGGGGTCGCCGAAGCCTGCATGATCGGCTCGCGCCGCATGGGGAATTCCACGTTGGTGATTTTCCACCGCCAGCCCTGGATCCGCAGTTCAACACGCAGGGGTGTTTCACGCTCATGGCCGGGCAGGGGCAGTTCCATGACAAACTGGTCAAGCCGGTTGAAATGGACGGAGGCCCGCGCCGCCAGAGACGCAAAAGACGGAACATCGGCCCGCGTTGCAGGAGTCGCGGCAGGCATGGCCTCATCCATCAGCGTGCCAAGGTTGGCTTGGGTAACCGTGGTGTCCACCGCGTTGGAAACGGCTGTGGTGGCGAAGGAGGACCCGAATTCGGGCAGTTCGTCCGCCGCGGGCTGCGTGTTCAGGTGCAGGCCCGCAAGCGTCTGCCGTTTAAGGGAGGCATCCAGCGCCCGCCAGTTGATCATCTGCCCCAATGCCGTGGCATTGTGGTGTTGCAGGTCGGATGCGACAGACCACAACGTGACAAAGGGAGAGGCCAGATACAGGCCAAACGATGCGGCTGCCGTGGCAACACACACCCGGCGCGCGGTCTGGTGGCGGGGCAGACTGGCTGGCCGGACTGCTGGTCCGGGCTGGGTGGAGGTTGTCATGGTGCACATTCCTCGTATGCGTTTGGTGCAATTCTTATATAACAGATACCACCTTTTAACCAGATAATAATGCGTATGGTTCCATGCGTTATTACAAAAATATGACCTTTGTTACACGGTGTTAGGTCCCCCATAACGTGCCTGGTGGCCGTGTGGTCCCCCAAAGGCTCAGGAGCGGGTAAACAAGACCAATGAAGCTTGATCTGAGCGAAAACGAAATCCAGCGCTATTCTCGCCACCTGTCTCTTATACACATCTGACGCTGCCGACGATACTCCTTGTGTAGAT
>CALCDN010000151.1 GCA_937900755.1 uncultured Acetobacter sp.
CCGTTCTGGCGCAGGAGGGGCGGGCGGGCCATTGCCCCAACCCGGCCTTGCAGGTGCTGTATTATCCCTCGCTTTACGGCCGCAACAACCTGCCCTCGCAGGGCACGTACGAGGAGGGATATTTTCTCTCCCGCCGGTCCATGGAGTGGTATGCCGCCCAGTATGTCCAGCGGGACGAGGACTGGACACACCCCCATTTTGCGCCCGGCCATACGGCGGAGCTGGGCGGGCTGGCCCCGGCGGTTATTGTTACGGCCGAATGTGACCCCATGCGGGACGAGGGGCAGGCCTATGCATCAGCCCTGCACGCGGCCGGGGTGCCGGTGCTGTACCGCTGCTATCCTGGAACCTTGCATGCGTTCCTCAATTTTTACGCGCTTATGCCACATGGCAAGGCCGCACTCCGCCTTGGGGGGCGGGCGTTGCGCAAGGCGTTTGCCACCCGCGCGTAAGGCCTTGCGCGCAGGTGGGTGGGTAATCAGGGAATGGGGTGGAACACGCCGGGCGAGCCCTGGTCGGAGAGGACAACCCGGTTCATGCGGTCCACCTTGAGGGTGAACAGCTTGAGCAGATCCCCCTTGGGGGCAGGGCAGGTGCCTGTGCTTTTTTCCATCACGTCAATGCGCGAGGCGGTCGGCTGGTCGTTGCCATTGACAACAAACAGCAAGCACTCGGGCTTGTCATGCGTCATGCCGTTTTGTGTGATTTTAAGCCGCAGATGCTGGATCAGCGCCGTATCCTGGTACCAGCTCTGGGGGGAAAACGTGTACCGGTCCACCATGCGGTCCAGTATGCCGCTTTTTGCCAGCACAATCATGAGCAGCATCAGCGGCAGCACCATGGCCAGCCTGCGCAGGACGTGCTGGCGCAGGGTCCGCTTGGCAAATGGGCCGCGCTTTGCCCCGATGGTGGCGGGAGTGGGGGTTTTGTTGGTCTTGGTCATGTCAGCATATCTTCATGCCACAAGGCGCCGTCACGGGCCAGCAGGGCTCTGGTGGAAGCGGGGCCCCAGCTACCGGCGGGGTAGGGCTCAAGCGGGGTCATGGCATGGCGCCATGAGTTGAGAATGGGTTCGATCCATTGCCAGGAGGCGTCAACCTCGTCACGGCGGATGAACAGGGCGGGGTCTCCACGCACTGCGTCGAGCAGCAGCCGTTCGTACGAATCCTGGTACGTGACCGCAAACGCATTTTCGTACGACATGCCAAGTGTTGCATTGCGGACCCGGAACCCACCGGCGCCGGGGTCGCGCACGGCCATGACGAACGAGAGTTCCTCATGCGGAGCAATACGGATGACCAGCCGCCCCGGTGCTGGCATGTTGGTAAAAATCGGCCAGACCTGCGGGCGGAACTGGATGACAATCTCGGTGGTTTTGGTGGCCAGCCGTTTGCCTGTGCGCAGGTAAAACGGAGTGTGCCCCCAGCGCGCGGTGCGGATTTTGGTGCGGATGGCCACAAAGGTTTCCGTGTTGCTCGCGCGGCCCTTGCCCAGGTCCTCGTTATAGCCGGGCACGTCCTTGCGCTTCATCTCGCCCGCCACGTACTGCCCGCGAATAACATTGCGGCGCACCATGTCCGGCGTCATGGGGCGCAGGGCGTTCAGCACTTTCAGCTTTTCGTTGCGCAGGTCATCGGAGCCGAGCGAGGCGGGGGCGTCCATGGCCACCATGCACAGCACCTGCAACAGGTGGTTTTGCACCATGTCGCGCAGGGCACCTGATTCGTCGTAGTAGGAGCCGCGACTGCCAACGCCCACGGTCTCGGCCGCGGTGATCTGCACATGGGCTATGGCCTCGGACGACCACAGTTTTTCCAGTGCAGGGTTGGCAAAGCGCAGGGCCAGGATGTTCTGGACCCCTTCCTTGCCCAGATAATGGTCGATCCGGTAAATGGACGCCTCGGGAAAGAACTGCCCTACCCCGTGGTTGATGGCCCGCGCGGTTTCCAGATTGATGCCAATGGGTTTTTCCAGCACCACGCGGGAGTGCTGGTTTATCAGGTCAGCCCGGGCCAGCGCCGCGCAGAGCGGGGAGCAGAGGGCGCGGGCGGGGGCCAGGTAGAACAC
>CALCDN010000152.1 GCA_937900755.1 uncultured Acetobacter sp.
GCCCCGCCCTTGTGCCCCGGCATGCGCACCTGATCCTTGCCACGGACCTGCTCTGCCCCGATTCCGCATTGCACGATTGCCTGCGCCAGTTGGCCGCACACCCGGCTCGCGCCCATGTGGTGCATATAACGGACCCGGCGGAAAACACGCTCCCCTACTCCGGCCGTACCGAATTTTCGGGCCTTGAGCATGAAGCTCCGCTGGAACTGCCACACGTGCAAAGCCTGCGCGCGGATTACGGCACGCTGGTCGCGGCCCGCAACCAGTGGCTTGAGCAGACCATAACCCGCTCCGGTCACACGCTTGTGCGCCACCAGACCGATACGCCCCCACTCCCCACGCTGCTGGCGCTCCATGCCCAGATGAGCCAACGCGTATGATCTTCCAGTTCCCCGCCCTGCTGTCCGCCCTGCTCTGCCTGCCGCTGGTGTGGTGGCTGCTCCGCGCAACGCCCCCGCGCGCACGCCAGCAGGTTTTTCCTCCCATTGCCTTCCTGTCCCGGCTGCGCCCGAAGGAAACGGAAGCCGCGCGCTCCCCCCTGTGGCTGCTGCTGCTGCGCCTGCTGGCTGTCGGGTTGCTGGTTGTGGGTTTTGCCCGTCCGTTTATTCCGGGCAGCCGCGATGTGGCGCAAACCCGTGGGCCTGTTCTGCTGGTCCTTGATGACGGCATGTGGAGTGCGGCGGACTGGACCGAACGCCTGAGCACCGCACAGGCCATTGTGGACGATGCCGAACGCACAAAATCCGGCCTGCTCGTGCTGGGCACCGCCCCACAGGCGGATGACCCTACCCCCGTGCTTCTGCCACAGCCTGCCACAACCGTGCGGCAGATGCTCAACACCCGCCACCCCAGCCCCTGGTCCGTGGACCGCGAGCAGGCGGCACGGCTGGTCGAGCTCCTGCCCGCCACCCCTTTTGCCCGTGTTGTGTATCTGGCCGATGGTATTGCCCAGGAGAACAACACGCACTTTGCCCAGGCCCTGCGCGCACGTGGCGCTGTGCAGGAAATCCGTTTTTCCACACAGGCTGGAATCGCGCTTGCCCCCATCCTTCCCGCAGCGGATGGGGTCATGGCGCAACTGCTCATGCTCCCCTACAGCCAACCCCGGCTGATGCATGTGGCAGCCCGCGCCGCGGATGGCGGCACACTGGCCGTAGTACCCGTGCCTGTAGCCGCCAACGCCACACAGGAGGCTGTGCGGATCAACCTGCCAATAGCCGTACGCAACCGGATAGACACACTGAATGTGCAGGGTATGGCAAGTGCGGCCACAACCGTGCTGCTGGACGAAAACACCCGCCTGCGCCCTGTTGGCCTGCTGTCCAGCGGTGGGGCCGATACACCGCTGATCGGCTCCGTTTTTTACCTCCGCCGGGCACTTGCCCCCCTGTCCGACCTGCATGAAGGAACGCTGGACACATTGCTCAGCCGCCCCCTGTCCGTGCTGATCGCGCCCGATGGCACGCTGGCAGGGGCCCAAAGCCAGAAAACCGTGCTGGAATGGATCAAAAACGGCGGCACGCTCATCCGCTTCGCAGGCCCCGCACTGGCGGGCAGCCAGCACGACGCGGACACCCCCAACCCACCGGATACGGCGCAGGACCTGCTGCCCGTGCCCCTGCTGGATGGCGCACGCCAGCTTGGTGGCTCCATGACATGGGGCACACCGCAAAAGCTGGCCCCGTTTGAGCAGGCATCCCCCTTCCGGGGCTTGAACATTCCAGCGGATGTTACGGTCTCGCGGCAGGTGCTGGCCAGCCCCTCGGCGGGGCTGGGGGCGCATGTGTGGGCGCGACTGGCCGATGGCACGCCCCTGGTCACCCATACGGAAATGGGCAAGGGCGAGGTTGTTCTGTTCCACGTCAGCAGCACCGCCGACTGGTCCAACCTGCCGCTCTCCGGGCTGTTTGTGGCCATGCTGCAACGCCTGACCGAACATGCAAACGGGCTGAACATCCCTGCCGAAAACATACTCCTCGCGCCCTCCATGACGCTGGACGGCGAAGGCATGGCAGGCCCACCACCACCAACCGCGCGCGGCATACCGGGCGCTGCGTTTGCCACGAC
>CALCDN010000153.1 GCA_937900755.1 uncultured Acetobacter sp.
CCACGCCCGCCGGGGCCATTGCGGCCACACCAGCGCCCCCCCCGGATAAGACGCAGGATACGGACCTTGCCACGCCCATGGCCACAGCGGGGGCGATGCGCGCCACGGCGGACCTGTTGCGCCTTGTTGTGCTGGGCCTGCTTGGCGGGCTGGTGCTGAACCTGATGCCCTGCGTTTTTCCCATACTGGCCATGAAGGCACTTGCCGTGGCCCGCATGGGCCAGAACGAGCGCAAACACCAAAAGCACAGCGCCGTGGCCTACGCGGTGGGCGTTGTCGCGGGCTTTACATCCCTTGGCGCGCTGGTCATGGGGCTGCGGCTTGGCGGAAGTGCTACGGGCTGGGGGTTCCAGTTCCAGTCCACCGTGTTTGTGGGCATGATGGCGTGGCTGCTGTTTGCCATGGCGCTCAACCTGCTGGATGTTTTTGCGTTTCTGCCCCCCGCCATGGGGGCCTCAAACCCCCAGAGGCACGGGCTTGCGCATGATGTGCTGACCGGCCTGCTGGCCGTGGCCGTGGCCTCGCCCTGTACAGCCCCGTTCATGGGGGTCGCCATAGCTGGCGCGCTGGCTGGCCCACCTGTGAGCGGGCTGGTTATTTTTGCAGCCCTTGGCGTTGGACTGGCCACCCCGTACGTACTGCTGGCCCTGAGCCCCGCACTGGCCAGCCACCTGCCCCGCCCCGGCGCATGGATGGATTATTTACGCCAGTTTCTGGCTTTTCCCCTGCTTGGCACCTGCGTGTGGCTGCTCTGGGTGGCCACGGTGGAAGGCGGGGCCACCACAGTGGTGCTGCTGTGTTCGGGCATGGTGTTTCTGGCCTTTGCCGCATGGGTTTATGGCATTGCCCAAAAACGCCAGCGGCTTGCGGGCCACAGCCGGAGTTGCACGGCCCTGTATGGCGTGGCCCTGCTGGGGCTGCTGGGGGCCATGGCGCTCTTGCCCGCCCTGCAACAGCACGCAACGCAACAACAACCAGCAGCCCCGAACCTGCCCGAAGGGACCGAGGCTTTCTCGCCAGAGCGGCTGGACACCCTGCACGCGGCGGGCAAACCCGTATTCGTGGACATGACGGCGGCATGGTGCATTACCTGCCTTGTCAACGAACGCGTAGCCCTGAACACACAGGCCACCCAGGCCGCCATGGCCCGCTACGGCGTAACCATCCTGCGTGGGGACTGGACCCAGCGTGACCCCACCATAACCACATTCCTGCACGCTCATGGCCGTGATGGCGTGCCTTTTTACTTGTTTGTTCCCGCGCGCGGCAATGCGGTGGTGCTGCCCCAGATTTTAACACCGGGGCTGGTCATCAGCACCATAACCCCCACACCCTGAACCACACCCACGGCCTGCACCTACACCCACGCCAGTGCGCGCAATGCCCGCGCCATAGTCCCTAATGCGTGGCGGAGGAAAACAGGTTAATGACCACCACCCCGGCCAGAATAAGGGCAATGCCCGCAAGGGCGGGGAGGTCGAGCGTCTGTTTTAAAAACACCGCCCCGATAATCGAGATCAGCACAATACCCACACCCGACCACAGGGCGTACACAACCCCGGCGGGCATGGTTTTGAGCGGGATGGACAAAAAGTAAAACGCGCACCCATAGGCCAGCAGGCTGATGGCCGCAGGCACCCACCGCGCAAACCCCTGCGAGGCCGCAAGGCAGGCCGTGCCAATAACCTCCGCCCCGATGGCGATCCCCAGCAGCAGCAACGGCTTATGGCTCATAGCCCCACACCGTAACCGTGGTCGGGGCCAAAATCCAGGCGTGCGCGGTTACGCAACACGCGCAAGACCGCCCATATAGGGGCGCAGCACTTCTGGCACGGTTATCGCGCCATCCTCGTTCTGGTAGTTTTCCATCACCGCAATCAGGGTCCGCCCCACGGCAAGCCCGGACCCGTTGAGTGTATGCACAAAAGCGGGAGCACCCCCTGCCTGCGCGCGGTAGCGGGCGTTCATGCGGCGGGCCTGAAAGTCACGCGTGTTGGAACATGACGAAATTTCGCGCCATGCATCCTGCCCCGGCAGCCATGCCTCCAGGTCGAACGTCTTGGCAGCACCAAAACCCGTATCCCCAGCACACAGCAGCATGCGACGGTAGGGAATGTTCAGTTTTTCCAGCACGGTTTCGGCGCAGCGGGTCATGCGCTCGTGCTCGGCGTCACTTTCCTCGGGGGTGGTCACGCTGACCATTTCCACTTTTTCAAACTGGTGCTGGCGCAGCATGCCGCGCACATCCCGCCCCGATGCCCCCGCCTCGCTGCGGAAGCACTGGCTGAGCGCGGTCATGCGCAGGGGCAGGGTCGCACCCTCCACAATATCCCCCGCGACAGAGGCCGTCAGTGGCACTTCGGCCGTGGGCACCAGCCAGCGCCCATCCTCGGTTCTAAAGGACTGGTCGGCAAACTTGGGCAGTTTGTCGGTGCCGTACATGGCGTCATCATTGACCAGTACGGGCACCTGTGTTTCCACGTAGCCATGGTCGGCGCCATGCAGGTCAAGCATGAACTGGCCCAGGGCACGCTCCAGCCGCGCCAGTGGCCCACGCAGCACGACAAAGCGCGAACCGGACAGCTTGGCCGCCGTGGCAAAATCCATCTGCCCCAGCGCTTCACCCAGTTCAAAATGCTGCCTGGGGGCAAAGGCAAAAACGGGTTTGTCGCCCCATGTGCGCACCACCACATTAGCACTTTCGTCCGGGCCATCGGGCACGGTCGGGTCCAGCCTGTTGGGCAGGGTGGCCAGCAGGGCCGTGGCCTGGTTGCCCAGCGCGTCCACCGTGCTCTTGAGCCCTTCCATGTCCATGCGCAGGCAAGCACCTTCGGCTTCCAGTGCGGCTGTATCCCCGCCTGAGCGCTTGAGGGTCCCTATCTCGCGCGCAAGGGTTTTGCTGCGAGTCTGCTTGTCCTGCAAAATGGTCTGGGCCTGCCGTTTTTCCTCATCCCATGCGAGCAGTTGCGCGGATACGGGGGCCAGGCCCCTGCGGGCCAGATCGGCATCAAACGCGGTGGGGTCGGCTCTGAGGGCGCGAATGTCATGCATGGATCAGGGAACCTCCTGCTCGGGGTTGGTCGTGGGGTCGGCTGCATCCGCCACCGGCCTTTTGGGCTCGATCACGCGGGCGCACAGGATGGAAATTTCGTAAAGCAGCACAAGGGGCACGGCCAGACCGAACTGGGTAATGGGATCGGGCGGCATGAAAATGGCCCCCAGCACAAACGCGCCCACAATGGCGTAGCGGCGGAACTTGCGCAGCATGGCGGAGGTGACAATGCCCACGCGCGCCAGCAGGCTGAGCACGACCGGCAGCTCAAAGGCTATGCCAAAGGCCATGATCATCTTCATGACCAGGGACAGATATTCCGAGACCTTGGCCTGAAGTTCGATCTGCACCTGATCGCCCCCGGCACCTGGCGTCTGGAACGAGACAAAAAACCGCCAGGCCACGGGAAAAATAAAGTAATAGGCCAACGCCGCCCCAGCCACGAACAGCACCGGTGTTGCAATTAGGAAAGGTGCGAAAGCCCGTTTTTCCGACCGGTAGAGCCCCGGTGCGATAAACATCCACGCCTGTATGGCAACAATGGGAAAGGACAGGAAAGCCGCCCCGAACAGGGCCACACGGATATAGGTGAAAAACGCCTCGTACAAGGCTGTGTAAATCAGGTGTGGCTGCTCGCCGCGCTGGCGCATGATCTCGCCCAGGGGGCGGGCCAGAAACAGGTAGATGTCACCCGCATAATGGTAGCACAGGGCAAAGCACACAATAAACGCAGCCCCTGACCACAGCAGGCGGCGGCGCAGTTCCAGCAGATGCTCCAAAAGCGGCATGGGCTGGTCGTGGATCGGGTCTTGCGCCTGATAGGGTTCGTTCTCGCTCATGCCTGCTGGTCCGCCGCCGTGCTGCCTGGTCCATTATCTGCCGTCGTGGCCTGCCCTGTCCTGTCCGTTACCGCCGTCCCATACGGGGCGTCCTCCGGTCCTGCGGGAACAGGTCCTGCGGGAGCAGGCCGCGCGCCAGCCCCCGCGCCCGGAACCAAAATAGCGCCAGGCGCCACACTCCGCCCCGCATGCACAAGGCGCACTGGCGGCAAAATGGCGGGGGGGTGCAGCCGGTCCTGCTCACGCAGAATACGACGCACGCTCAGCGGGGGCAGTTCGGGGGGAGCGCTCTCCACCTCCCGCTCGGGCACGCTCTCCGGCCATGCCGGGGCCGAGCCATAGGGTCCATCCCCCATATCCCCCCCAACAGGAACGGGAGGGGCAGGGACAGTGGCCGGGGCGGCGCGGGGCATGCCGTCCAGCGCCCTGGGGCCAGAAGGGACGGAACGCTCGCCCAGGGGAGGCGGGGTTACGGCCCGGTTCAGGCTGCCATCCCCGTCCAGCGCCTTCATGATCCGGCCGCGCACGTTCAGGTTTTTCAGGTCGCGCACATGGTCGCGCACTTCCGACAGGTCGGCCTCGCGGACCACCTCATCCAGGTGGGACTGGAACTCGCTGGCCAGTGCACGGGCCTTTTTTATACCTTTTGCAAGCCCGCGAATGGCCACCGGCAGGTCCTTGGGGCCGATAACAACAAGGGCCACCGCGCCGATCAGGGCGAATTCCGACCATGCAAAATCAAACATAAACAGCCCCGTTCACGCCCGCTCCGTGCGCCTTACACCATAGCCCTGCAACACAGGCGGCGCGTGCATCTCTATCACGGACCATCGGGGGCGGGAACCGCAACCTGTGCAACCAGCCCATCCACCGAGTGAGTGGGCGCCTGTGCAAAAGCTATGGACGACTGGGCCGCCCCCAGTTCGTCCGGGTTTTGGGGCACGTCCACCATAAGTTCCTCCCTGCGTGGCATGTCTGAGAGGGCACGCAGGCCAAAATGGCGCAGAAAGTCAGGCGTTGTTCCCCACAAAACCGGCCTGCCCGGCACCTCCTTGCGGCCACGCGGGGCAATGAGTTCCGCCTCGATCAGGGTGTCGAGCACATTCTGCCCAAGGCTTACACCACGGATTTCCTCTATTTCCACACGGGTGCAGGGCTGGTGGTAGGCAATAATGGCCAGCGTTTCCATAACCGCGCGGGGCAGCCGCCTTGGCCGCTCCAGCACGCGGGTCAGCAATGGGGCCAGGTCGGGTGCGGTGCGGAACTGCCAGCCCCCCGCCACCTCGACGGGGCATACACCCCGGCCCTCGTACCTGCGCACAAGGGCTGCCAGAACTGCTGCAACAAATGTTCCCAGGTCCTCCTCCCCCGTGGGCATGATCTGCCGGTCTTCCAGCAGGTCTGCCAGGCGGCGCGCGCTCACCGGTTCGGTGGAGGCGAAAACAAGGGCCTCGGCCAGCCTGACGGCCTCATCCGGGACGGGTATGGGTGCTGGGGTGGCGGTCATGCGTCCTGCCTCTGTTCTCCGGGATGCGGGGGTGCCACGCCTTGC
>CALCDN010000154.1 GCA_937900755.1 uncultured Acetobacter sp.
TGCCGAGGCCAGGCGTATTCTGCCCGATATGGACCCCGGCACCACACAAACCTACCGCCTGCCAATGGCTGCGCGCGTGCTGCTAACGCTTTTTGGCAAGGCGGACGCCGCCCGTATTTTCAGCGGTGGCTGAACATGCGCCAGACCAACATGCCAGACCAGCACGCCAGCTAGCCGCCGGTCGCGGCCTGCCACGCCCTGACCTGCCCTTCGGGATCAACATGCTGCGTAAAGGCGGATACGGCGGATACGCAGTCTGCCCCGGCGGCAAGGCACAATGGCGCGCGCTGGAGTGTAACTCCCCCAATGGCAACCAGGGGCCGGTTCCCAATCAGTTGCTTCCATTCCCGCAGTTTTTCAACGCCTTGCGGGCCAAACGCCATTTTTTTCAGCCGTGTTTCCCATATCGGCCCCAGCGCCACGTAATCGGGGGCAAAGGTCAGGGCGCGCTCCAGCTCCTCATGGCAATGGGTGCTGATGCCAACGCGCAGGCCGCCTTTGCGAATGGCGGCCATATCCGCCGTGTCCAGATCCTCCTGCCCCAGATGGATATAGGAAACACCTTCCTCCAGCGCGATTTGCCAAAAATCATTCAGCACAAGACAGACACCATGCTCAGTGGCATATGCGCGCGCCAGTCGCACCTGTGCGCGCAGTTCCACCTCTGGCAATTCCTTGACCCGAAGCTGAATAAAGCGCGCACCTGCCGCACCCAGGCGGCTGACCCACCGGGCATCATCCACAACAGGGTAGAATTTTTGCGGTAACGCGCTCATCCCAAAAACGCCTTTCCCGCAACGGGGGTGGAAGGGGCCGCCATGTCGCGCTCCTCCATCGGGTCGGCCTTGCGGGCGAGCACGCCCGCCTGCACCGCCAGGGCAAACGCCTGCGCCATGCGCACAGGGTCCCCCGCCTTGGCCACGGCAGTGTTGATCAGCACCGCGTCATACCCCATTTCCAGCGCCTGCGCCGCGTGGGAGGGCACGCCGATACCCGCATCCACCACCAACGGTATGGTGGGAAAATGCGCACGCATGGCCCGCAGGCCAAACAGGTTGTTCAACCCCTTGCCCGAGCCTATGGGAGCTCCCCACGGCATAAGCACCTCGCACCCAGCGGCAAGCAGGCGCTCGGCCACCACCAGGTCCTCCGTGGTGTAGGGGAAAACCTTGAACCCCTCTTCCGTGAGAATCCGCGCGGCCTCGACCAGACCGAACACATCGGGCTGGAGCGTGTCCAGTTCACCGATCACCTCAAGCTTGATCCAGTCCGTGCCAAACACCTCACGCGCCATGTGGGCGGTTGTTATGGCCTCCTTGACCGTGTGGCAGCCCGCCGTATTGGGCAGAACGGGCACCCCCAGTTCCTCCACCAGGGACCAGAAGGCCTGCCCGGCCCGCTCGCCCGCGGATTCGCGCCGCAGGGAAACAGTCAGCACGCCCGGCCGCGCGGCCAGAACGGCATCACGCAAAATTTCGGGCGATGGATATTGCGCCGTACCCAACATCAGGGCGCTGGACAGTTCCTGCCCGTAAAACAATGCCGCCATGTCCCTCACCCCCCCTGCATGGGAGCAACAATTTCCACCCGCGCACCTGCGGCCAATGTGGCGCGCATGCGCTCGGTCCTTGGTACAAAATGCCCGTTCAGCGCGGTTGCAATACGCGCGCCAGCGTATCCCAGTTCATCAAGCAACCCTGCAAGGGTTGTTGCGGATACATCCTGCGTCTCATCATTGACGGTTATTTTCATCGGGCATCACTCCTTGGCCTTATGAGCCGAAAACAAGATCAGCGGCCTCCCGTGCCCGTGCGGGGGAGAGCAGAAAACCATGGCGGTACATGCCATTAACATAAATATGCCGCCCCTGGCGCACCACGCGGGGCATGTTGTCCGGGTAGGACGGACGCAGGCCGGTGCCCATTTCCAGGATTTCCGCCTCGGCAAAGCCGGGATGCAGGGTCCATGCGGAATTGAGCAGTTCCATCATGGAGCGCACGGTCATGCCGCCTGCGTTTTCGCTTTCCACCATGGTCGCACCGACCATGAACACATGGTTATCACGCGGCACAATGTAAACCGGAATACGCGGGTGCAGCATGCGCACGGGGCGGTGCAGGATAACATCCTCGCAATGCAGCAGCAGCATTTCACCGCGCACGCCGCGCAGGTGGTCCAACTGGTCACGCACGGTCAGGCCCGTGCAATCCACCACCCAGTCAAACCCTGCCTCGTCAGGGGCCGGGGCCGGGGCCACGACAACCTGCCCCCCCATCTGCTCCAAGGAGCGGGCCAGTGCTGGCAGGGCTTGGCGCGGGTCCACATGCCCTTCATCGGCAAAAAACAGCCCCTTTTGAAAACGCCCGGCAAGGTCGGGCTCCAGCCGTGCGATATCGGCCTCGCCCACGGTTTCAAAATGCGATGTGCGCCGCCCAAAGCGTGCGAGTTCGCCCACATCACGCGCGGGGGCGAGCACCAGACTGCCCTCACGCACAACACCGGGCACGTGGTTTGCCCACCAGTCCACCGAATCGACCGACTGGGCAGTCACTTCCGCCGGAGCCGATTCCGCCTCGCACCATGGCGCCAGCATGCCGCCCGCCATCCACGATGCACCAGCCCCCACCCGCTCCGCGCAGTCATACAGGGTAACAACCCCGCCATGCTCCGCGAGTGTTACGGCGGCGGTCAGCCCCGCCACACCTGCCCCTTTAACCAGAATGCGCGGTTTGCCGTTCATAACCCTGCTTTCCACTTCCTGCCTGATCTGCGCGTGTTCGGTGATCCAGGCGTGTTATAACATTCGTGGTGCGTTTTTAACGCACCGGTTCCTTATCCGCCATTCACAAAAAGCGAACCAGCAGCACCATAAACAGACAACATTCTGTAACCGCCGTCACAACCCAGCGCATCCCCATGTAGCCCGGCGGCACCCAGCCGCGCCGCCATGCTCCGCGTTCGCCCAAAGCCACAAGGGGGAACGCCACGGCCAACACGCCAAGCCCGCCCAACGGTTGCCACATAACCCCCAGGCAGGCCGCAATCCAGCCCAGCAGTGCGGGCACAACCCCAAGGAGCAGACGCACATGGTCCGTGCGCGCAGCGGACGCCACAATAATGGTACGTTCGGTCTCCAGCGCCTGCCCCCAGTGAACAGCGCCAATGAAGGCGAGGGAAATGGCCCCATACAGCACCTCCGCCATAAGCAGGTTGGGCACCGGCACGCGGGAATCGTAGAACACAATGGCGCATGTGCATAAGACGTATGGCAGGACCCCTGCCAGCATCAGAACCACGCCCAGGAATGGAAGCTTCTTCATAGGGGAACAGACACTCTTTTCTCTGTATTTTCTTGCTCTCGGTGTTGACAGAAAAGCCCAAGACGCTGCCACTAGCAACCGCGTGGACTAAAAGCTCCATGCAGGTTTCGTCCTAGACCAAGAATAAGAAACGACGGCACAGGCCCCAGCCCGTGCCCACTGACAAGCAGGAACAGACACACCATGAGCGCCATTGTTGACATCATCGCCCGCGAAATTCTGGATAGCCGTGGCAACCCCACAGTGGAAGTGGACGTGGAACTGGCATCTGGCGCCAAAGGCCGCGCGGCGGTTCCCTCTGGTGCATCCACCGGCGCGCATGAAGCCGTGGAACTGCGCGATGGAGACGCCCGGCGTTATGGTGGCAAAGGTGTGCTCCGTGCGGTTGAGAATATCGAGAGCGAAATCCTGCCCACCCTCCAGGGCGCGGAATCCTCCGACCAGATCGATATCGACAACGCCATGATCGACCTCGACGGCACGCCCAACAAAAGCCGCATGGGGGCCAATGCCATTCTGGGTGTCTCGCTCGCTGTGGCCAAGGCAACGGCGGCCGAGCTGGAAGTGCCCCTGTACCGTTATGTTGGCGGCGCGTTTGCCCATATCCTGCCCGTACCGATGATGAACATTGTCAACGGTGGCCAGCATGCGGACAACCCGATTGATATTCAGGAATTCATGGTCCAGCCGGTGGGTGCGCCTACCGTGGCCGACGCCATTCGCTGGGGTTCGGAAATTTTTGCCCAGCTCAAAAAAGCCCTCAGCGCCGCTGGCCTGAACACCAACGTGGGCGATGAAGGCGGCTTTGCCCCTGCCCTCAAATCCGCTGACGAGGCCCTGGGCTTTATTACCCGCGCGGTGGAAGCCGCAGGCTACCGCCCCGGGCAGGACGTAACCTTTGCACTGGACTGCGCGAGCACGGAGTTCTTCAAAAACGGTCAGTACGTCATGGAAGGCGAAGGCAAGAGCCTCGATTCCGCAGGCATGACCGCCTATCTGGAAGACTTGGTCAACCGCTACCCCATTGTCTCCATTGAAGACGGCATGGCCGAGGATGACTGGGAAGGCTGGGCGCTGCTCACCCAGACACTGGGCAAAAGAGTGCAACTGGTCGGGGACGACCTGTTTGTGACCAACCCCGAGCGTCTCAGCCGTGGGATCCGGGCGGGAATTGCCAACTCCCTGCTGGTCAAGGTCAACCAGATTGGCACACTGACCGAAACGCTTCAGGCCGTGGAAATGGCCCACCGTGCGGGCTACACGGCCGTGATGAGCCACCGCTCGGGCGAGACGGAAGATTCCACCATTGCCGACCTGGCCGTGGCGACCAACTGCGGGCAGATCAAGACCGGCTCGCTCTCCCGCTCCGACCGGACGGCCAAATACAACCAGTTGATCCGTATTGAGCAAGAACTGGTAACCGCGGCCCAGTACGCCGGGCGCACCATTCTTAAAAACGCCTGACAAGAATAACCCTGGCGGCACCTTCTATTGATTGATGACGTCCGGCGGGCCGGTCCCTTAAATTTTAGGGGACCGGCTTTTTTTGTGTGCAACATACTTCCCCATTCTGCGCAAAATGAGTTAGACATTACCCTGTACTCATGTCTCTTGGTAACCACGACTCTGGCAGGGAGCTGACCAAAAGTGCAGATTGGCCGTTTCTTTCGCCGTGTTATACGGGCCGTGGTGCCACCTTTGGCGTTTTTAAGCATTGCCGGTTATTTTGGCTGGAACGCCACTCAGGGTGACCACGGCATGCAGGCCTACCAGCAGCAGCTTGGACTACTGGAGCAGGCAAGGCAGGCCAGAACAGACGCTGTCTCTTATACACATCTCCGAGCCCACGAGACACTGAGCGATCTCGTA
>CALCDN010000155.1 GCA_937900755.1 uncultured Acetobacter sp.
GTTCAGCATCCTCTCAATGGCCCAGCGCAGGTTTATGGCCGTGGGGCGTGTGGCGGCCAGCATGGCGGCCTGCTCTTCCAAAATGGTGTCGGAACTGTCCGTGCGCAGGGCCAGCGCCAGCCCGTAGGCGGCAACGGCGCCAATAAGGGGTGCTCCACGGACCTGCATGGTTTTGATGGCATGGGCAACCTGCCCGGGTGTGGTGAGCTGGAGTATGTCCAGGGCGAAGGGCAGGCGGGTCTGATCAAAAATATGCACGGACCAGCCATCTTTTTCATCAACCCAGACGCTGCGGTAAGGTGTGCCGTCAATTTTCATGGCAAAGGCTCCTGATAAGAGGCAAGGCAAAAACTCTCGCTGATAATAGGGTTTATTTGACCATGGGGGCAATATCCACATGGGATGACAGTTTTGCGAACATGAGTAGAACATAAAGTGTGCAATAGGGGGAACTGCTCTGTCTATTCTTGAAAAGACAAGAGTATTTTTTTGCATTTTCGTTGATTTTTGTTATGTAGAGGGGGAAATGGGCATACATTCTGAGAGTGCGGAGTGTGCCGGGAACAGGTTTGTTTTTTATTTTTTCGAAAAATCGTTTTCTCTTCTAGAATTTTTAAAGGAAGATGAAAAAAGGATGCAGGAATGAGCGAGACCAAAAAAAGCCGCAAGGCTGTTACAAGTAAACGCACCCCGGCCCGCGCCGCTGTTGTTTCCACCCCCAAAAAACGTGCGCCGCGTGCAAAACAGGACGTTGTAGAAGAAATTTTTGAAGTGGAGGTGTCAGCCCCCACACCCCGCAAGGCCCGCCAGTCGGCAACACCTCGCAAGGTTACCAAAGTGGAAAAAGTGGCCAAACCCGTAACCGCAAGAAAAACAGGCAAGGTTGCCGCAGCACCGGTGGAAGACCCAGTCAAGCCTGCCCGCCGTGCAAAAACACAGGCGGTCGTGGCGGAGGCTCCGGTCAAGGCGGCCCGCGCGACCGGCAAGGCGACAAAGGCCGCTCCCCGCACCGCGCGCGCCAAGGTTGTGGCGGCTGAGCCCGAAATTGTGCAGGCCGCGCCCGCACGTACGCGCGGGCCAGCCCGCAAGGCCGCGGCACCAGTGCCCGCACCAGCCAAGCCCGCTGTCAAAACAACGCGCAAGCGGGTGGACAAAACGGAAGAGGCGGAAAACGCCAAAAACCTGTCCGCGCTTGAAAAACTGCGCATTGTGCAGGAACGCCGCCGCCGTAAACGCTATGAACGTCTGGCAGCCGAAGCCGAGGCGGAAGCAGAAAAAGCAGCCCCTGCGCGCAAGCGTAAGGTGGCGGCAACGCGCAAGCCCCGTGCGGCAAAGGCGTAAGCTGTAAACGACTCCATTGTGCTTGCATCAAAATAGTGAAAGCCCCGGAGAGCTGGCAGGCTGGTCCGGGGCTTTTTTGTTGTCTGGCCTAATCTGCCAAGGGTGGCGGCAGGTAATTTTGTGCAAGCAGGGTGGATGCGCGGAGTTCACCCACAAGTTGACCGTTCCAGTTTTTGAGCGGGCGGCGCATGAAATGTGTCAAAACCGGTGCGTTGTCTATTCGGGCAAAGCGGGCAATCAGGGCGGCAGCCGCGGTTTCTGCCGCGCGTACACCGCCATCGCGGCATTTTATGGCCATGCCAAGCCCCTGCTCCGGTAGGGCTACAATCATGACCCCCTCGGCCCCCATCTTGGTCAGCACGGTGGGGGCAAGCTCTTCCATGACCTGTGTGTCAAACTGCCCGGTGCCTGCGATCAGGAACGGGTTTTGGGCAATGGCGTTACGGAGGCGCTTTGCCGCCACCACCCGGTCGGGGGAGAGTCCAATGCCGGTTGCAAAGCGGGCATAGGCCAGTGCCAGGGCGGAAAGCGGAATGGCCCATGTGGGAATGGAGCATCCATCCACGGCCATGTTTGTCGCGGTATGGGGCACTCCGGTGACGTCTTGCAGCGTATGGGCAATGGTTTGCATAACGGGGTGTGTGGCGTGCGTGTAATGGGCCACGTCCTGCCCGGTTGCGCAGGCAAGGCAGACAAAGCCCGCATGCTTGCCCGAACAGCAGTTATGCAGGGCACATGGTGTTTGCCCGGCGGCGGCCAGCGCGCGGGCGCTGGTTGTGTCCAGTGGCCAGTGCGTGCCACATTCCAGCACGCCATGGTCAAATCCGGTGCGGGCCAGCATGTCGGAGGCAACCGCAATATGTGCAGGCTCCCCCTGATGGGAGGCACAGGCCAGAGCCAGGGCCGCATCAGGCAGGGCGAAGCGGTCCGCGCCACCTTCGGTCAGCAAGGGGAGTGCCTGCAGGGCCTTGACCGTGGAGCGTGGGAAAATGGGTGTTGCGCAATCTCCAGCGGAAAAAACGGTTTTGCCATGGGCGTCCACGACAATGGCCGCGCCATAATGGCTGGATTCAACAATGCCGTTCCGGGTTGTCTGGGCGAGAAGAACATCATCTGTCATAAAACTGGGCCTGATTACCTAGTGTGTTTGATTGCCACTGAGCAGGTAGCATGTTGTGGCGAATTCAGCCGTGTGGTCCGGTTCCAGCTCCAGTGCCTGTGCGACAAGGGAGCGTTTGAGTTTGAGCACAACGGGAACGTTGTGTGAATCACAGGCTGTCGTATCGGCTGTTTTTGCCAGCCATGCAGAAATTCCAGCCCGTTCCGTGAGCATGAGGGGTGCGCGCCGGTTCAGCGGGAGCCCGGTCGCCATAAGGTGTTGTGCATGGTGGTGCGAAACAACCATGTACAGAAAGGCATCTTCCCCATGGGGCTGTATTTTTTCGGGAGATGGCACAAGGC
>CALCDN010000156.1 GCA_937900755.1 uncultured Acetobacter sp.
CGCAGGAACCACCCGTGATGCGCCTGCTCGCCCTTGTTGACGAACCACTGACCGCAGCCCTGACGCTGGACACCACAAGCCAGCTGGCCGAACGGCTGGGGGGTGCGGATTTGCATGTGTTCCACCCCATGCCCGCCACGGACCCAGATTTTCAAAGCCCGGATGAAGGCTTGCCAGACCCCGCGCAACAGGCCCGCTTTGCCCACACCGTGGCCACCCGCGCCACGGCGGTGCGCCAGATTTTTGAAACATGGCGCACCGCGGCACCCAACAGGGCTCACGCCCACTGGCAGGAACAGGCGGGCGACATCCGCACAACCGTCCGCCTTGCCGCAGCACAGGCCGACCTTGTGGTGCTCGGCCCCACCAGCGCCAGTGCTACGCCGACAACCCGGCAGATTTTTGCCACGACCTTGTACGATGCGCAGGCAACAGTGCTGCTTGCCCCACGGGCGATGCTCCCGACATTCGGGCTCCATCCGGTTGTAGCGTGGCAGGACACACCCAACCTGTTGCGCGCGGTCCAGGCCGCCCTGCCTTTGTTAAAAACCGCGGCACATGTGACGGTTCTGATTGGCGCACACCACCCCGACACACAGCCCGAACCCCCATTGGCCGCCACATTGCGCGCCAGTGGCGTTGGGGTCACACTGGAGCGGTTCAGGCTCACGGACCAGAGCGTGGGGGAGCAGATAAGGGCGCGCGCCACACAGGCGGGGGCGGACCTGCTGGTCATGGGGGCCTATGGCAGGCCCCATTTTGTGGAATGGCTATTTGGTGGCCCAACGGTGGATCTCCTGGCCCATGCCGCATGGCCGATCCTGACCCACCACTAACAAAAATCCCTACCAGAAAACAGGTTTTCCATGGTGACCAATATTCTTCCCTCCCTCCTTATCGGCCTTGCCGGAGCCGCAGGCACGCTACTGCGCTACTGGGTGGGGCTGGCGACCCTGCGGTGGAGCCAGGTTCTGCCGTGGGGGACTATTGCCATCAATGTTTCCGGCTCGTTCGCCATTGCCTTTTTTGGCACATTGACCGCCGCGGGGGGCCGCCTGCCGGTATCCGAAACCGGCAGGCTGGTTTTCATGGTCGGGTTGTGCGGGGGGTACACCACGTTTTCGTCCTTCAGCCTGCAAACGCTGGACCTACTCAAAAACGGCGCTCCGGGGCGCGCGGTTTTGAATATCGGGCTCTCCGTGGCGCTGTGCATGCTCAGCGTCAGTGCTGGCTACGTGGCCGCGCAGGCCTTAAACGGCGCGCAGGGGGGCGAAAACTAACCTGCCCATGGCTGCGCGCGGGGGACAAAGCCCAGAACACTGCGGGCCTTGTGGTTTGTGGCCCCGTCCAGTGCGTTCTGGTAGTACACACTCTCCTCCCCCAATTGTTGCACGGCATCCTGTTCCGCCATGGCCCCCGGCGGGGGCGCGCCAACCCAGCGGGCATAGGCGGGCAACCATGCATGCACGGCAACGGGCTGGTCATCCACCACGTTGTACACCCCACCTCGCGCGCCAAGTGCGCGCACTGTCGCCTCCGCCGCGTCCTCCACATGAATGAAGGAGAACACGCTTTTCCCCGCCCCGATCTGGGCCACTTCGCCCTGGCGCATATGGGTGGTAAACGCGCCATCGGGCCAGTACCATGTGCGGGGGCCATAAAAAAACCCGTAGCGTAATGCCGTGCCCTGCATGTTGGCCGCACTCATCACCCGTTTTTCCAGCTGTGCGTACATGCGCGCACTCTCGCCAATATGCCCTGGTGCTGTGGTTTTAAGGGGTGCGGCGTCATCGGCCAGACCACCCGCCCCATCCAGGTAAAACCCACAGGACTGCTGAATATACTGCCGCACGCCACAGGCCTGTGCCGCGTCAAACAGATGCCCCCCGCCTTGCAGGCGCAAGACCCGGTCGGCTGGCAAGCGTTGGGGCAGATCAAACGGGCTGGCCGGGAGCGAGGTCAACTGGTCCACCACGCAGTCGGGGCGCACCCGTTCCATAATGGCAAAAACCGCAGCGCGGTCCAGCACATTCCCCTGTACCACTCCCGCCCCAAGCGCGTTGACTGCGGCCACCCCGCCAGCACTTTGCGCCATGCCCCAGACATCGTGCCCGGCCTGGCGCAACCGTGCGACCAGGGGGCGACCCAGAGCGCCACTGGCCCCTGCTACGAGAATTTTCATGTCCGTTATTCCATCCGTTCAGTGTGCGGGGGCCACAAAGGGAGCGGCCCTGTCCTTGACAAAAAAGGCTACAAACCGCGCAGGCTCCGTGGCGCTGGCATTGCGCCCGACCAGGTGCACATCTGCTGGCCCTTCAAAAAAACCCTGTCCTTCACGCAAGGTTACACCAGGTTTACCCTTGACCTGCATAACCACACTGCCCTTGAGCACATACACAAAAACAGATGCATTATGCCGGTGCACAGGGTCCGCCCCACCGGGTGGATACTCAACCACCACCATGGCCCCTTCCTTGCCCGCAAGGCCGGGCAGGTCGTGCGTCAAAAGCGGGGTTACGCGGGTGGTGGCCGGTGTTGCTGACCCCGGTGCGGAGGGGGCCATGGTCTCCGCCCGTGCATGGGTTGCGGGCACGCTCCAACACAGGGCCATGGCACAAAAAGCCAGAAAACTACGCATGCTTGCTCTCTTTTACAAAAAACGGGTTTACGCATTACGGTGGCGTGGCACATTTTTTTTGCCGCACCCTGCCGGTTTTGCGGGTGCGTGCGCGCTCCTCAAACCAGTCCCGGGCCTCTCCCGCAAAGGTGGCGGGGGCCTTGTTCCGCACGGTCAACGCCAGATCGGCCAGGGTTGTCTGTGCAAGCTCGGCGCGCATGGCCTGCTCGGCGCGCAGCATGGCGGCATGAATACTGCACACACCACGTTCGGCCCATTCGGGGGGCGTCCTGCCAAACAGGGCGCAACGCCCCCGGATTTCCTGGCAGTTGAAAAGCGGTTTGTGCCCTTCGGTCGCTTCCACCACATCCAGCACACTGATCTGCGCTGCGGGGCGGGCCAACTGGTAGCCGCCGCGCAGCCCCTCCGCTGCGATGACCAGCCCCGCCTTTTCCAGCCTGGGCAGCAGCTTGGCCATGAAGGCTGCGGGAATACCCTGCATCTGGGCCAGGTCAAGGCTGCTGACCGGCTCGGGGTGGTCCACCAGCCAGAGCAGGCTGTGCAGGACATATTCGGTGCTTGCGCCATAAAGTGCCATACGCGGATAATATTAGTCTGCGTTTTGATTCGCAAGCAAAATCGCCCCCGCACCCCGTGGGCGTGCCAACACCGCACCAGCACCCAAAGCCCGCGAGCGCGCCATGCATCACGGCATGGCGCGCGGGGTTCAGCCGCCCACGGGGATAATGCGCGCGGCCCGGCTAAGCGCCATAAGAGGGAAAAACTGGCGGTACAGGTCATACCGCAGCATGAACGCGCGGGAGAGTTCAGCCCCCTGCTGCAACCGCTTGGCCACGGCCGGGTCGTCCAGCTTGATGGTCTGGCCCACGCCGTAACCGGGGAAGCCGGTGCCGGTGAATTCCTCCTCCATCCAGCTTCCGTCACTTTCCTGCCGGTCGATCAGGTAGCGGCAGCCCCGCGCAATGGCCGCGTGGTCCTGCACGCGGTTGGCGGCAATAAGCCCCATAAGCGCCCATGCGGTCTGCGAGGGCGTGGTAACGCCACGCCCGATGGAGGACACATCCATATAGGAGGCGCAACTCTCACCCCAGCCGCCATCCTCCTGCTGGTGGGCCACCAGCCAGTCGCACGCACGGGTAATGTAGGGCTGGGTCATGTCCTCGCCAATGGCGGCAAGGGCGGGCAGCACGGCACCCGTGCCATACAGGTAGTTGACCCCCCAACGCCCGAACCACGCACCCGATGCCTCCTGCTCGGCGCGGATATAGGCCAGCCCGCGCTGGAGGGCGGGGGTCTGGCGTGGCACGCCAAGCAGGCCAAAGGCCTCAAGCACATGGGCGGTCACATCGACCGAGGGCGGGTCCAGGGCCTCGCCAAAGTCACAGAACGGAATTTTGGACAGCAGGCTGCGGTTGTTGTCCTTGTCAAACGCACCCCAGCCGCCACAGGTGCTCTGCATGGCAATCAGCCAGTTCACGCCTCGGGTTATGGCGTCCTCCACGCCTTTTTTCTTCCATTCCTCCCGGTTCCGGCAGGAGGAAAGGGCGATGAGCGCCACGGCCGTATCGTCCGTATCGGGGTAGCGGTCATTGGCATATTCAAACGCCCACCCACCTGGCTCCACATCCGGCAGCTTGATCGACCAGTCCCCCTTGACCCGCACCTGCCGCGACAGCAGCCAGTCCAGCGCCTTGTCCATCTGGGGAGTGTAGCGTTCCTCGGCATTGGCGTCATGCAGGGCCATAAGGGCCAGCATGGTGTCCCATACCGGGCTGTTGGTGGCCTGCACCCACGAGGCATCGCCCCGGTCCTGCCGCCAGCCCGGGTCATCCAGCGCGGCAAGGGCCTTGGCCATGACCGGGTGGTGAAACTGGTAGTCCTCCCCATGCAGGGCCATAAGGCCGTACACCCAGGGGGGTTGAATACCGCCCCACCCGCCATCTGCGTCCTGGTGGCGGATAATCCATTCCAGCATGTGCCGGATGGCGGCCTCGCGCACGGTGTTGCGCTTGAGAAACCGGGACTGGAGCCAGTGCAGGCCCCGGTCCGTGGTGCGGAAAAAGCTTGACCACAGGTCCACCCCTTCCTTTTTGGGCAGGACGTAATCAAAAGTCTCGCGCCCTTGGGGGAAAAGGTCGTCCAGCCGGTCCTGCGGGCGCAGGGGGCGGCTTGGCCTACGGGCGGAAAGAATGGCCAGCGGCACCAGTGTCGCGCGGGCCCATTGCGCAAAGTTATAGATGGAAAAAACAAATTTGTTGGGAAACCAGATGACCTCGGGCGGCAGGTTGGGGGTCTGCTCCCACGGCCATTCGCCAATCAGGGCCAGCCAGTAGCGGGTAAACACCCGCACATTGCGCAAGCCCCCCATGCGCATGATCCACGCGCAGGCCTTGCTCAGTTCTGGCGTATCCGCCGCGTAACCGAGCGAGCGCAGGGCGGCGTAGGCCTCCACCGTTGCGTTGATGTCCCCATTACCCGCGCCCCAGTACGTGCCCCAGGACCCATCCTCGCGCTGCATCTGCAGCAGGGCGTTGCCAAGGCGCGGGCGCAGGGGGTGGTCCTCCAGCCCCAGGTACCACAGGGCCAGGCACCACTCCGCCTCCATGGAGGCATTGGACGCCACCGGCCCCACCCAATGGCCATCGGCCTTTTGCTCCCCTATCAGCCAGTCACAGGCGGCGGCCACGGTGTGGGCCAGACTGTTGCCCATGCCCGTAAACGGCGTGGAGGTTGTGGGGGAGGGGGTGGGGGAGACTATAGCAGACACGGCCGCCTTCACTTTTCGAGGGGTGAGAAATTGTCGTTCACTGTAAATACCCGAACACACTGCCAAAGTATATTCATGCGCGGGCCAGCCGGCTTATGCGGTACTGGCCTGCACGGGTAAAGCCAGATTTTGAATATCCGCAAAAACGCTGTTCCACTGGGCATCCTGCATATCGAGAAAACCGAGACTCCTGAGAAAAAAAGCCCCTTCGGCGGCAAAAATCATTGTGCGTATCTGCCGTGCTTCCACGGTATGGCCATCGCCCTGCCCCAGCCAGCGCGCATACCACGCCCTGATGGGAGCCAGATGACGGGGGGACTGGAGCAGGGTCACCAGCATGCCCACCATGCGTGCGCGGGCGGCATCATCGATCCGGCTACAGGCCTGCACATAGGCGCGGGCAAGGCTGGCCGGGCCCGCGGCCGCAGAGCGGTAGCGTGCGACATGCGTATCAAACACCAAAATCCAGCGTTCGATCAGGGCTGCTATCAGGTCGTCCTTGCTGCCAAAGCAGTATTGCAGGCCACCTTTTGTAATGCCCGCCTCGCGCGCCACGGCATCGAGCGTCAGGGCGGTGGCCCCTTTGCGCTGCACAAGATGTTCGGCGCAGGCCAGCACTTTTTCACGGTCTATGGTTCTGGGGCGGGCCATGCGTCAGTTCACCTAGTTTAATTCCATCTGGACGGAATTAAACCAGGCCACGCGCATTTTCAACCCGTGGAAAAACCGGCAGGGGCATAAAGGCGGCCACATGCCTGCGCGGCGGACGGGGGCGGGCAATAATAACTTAACAAAATAGTGCAATACCCGCCCATCAAATAGCGCTCATATTCGCGTATTTATGTTGACACACCATACCAGCGCGCTAAATTGGATTCACTGTCGTGCCCACAAGGACCACATGCACGGTGTGACCGGGGGTTTTTCATGCTGTTCCATAAACACATACGCCATGCCGCCCGATGTCGGGCACAGGACAACACCCCGGCCTGAACAGGGCTTTTGCCCTGCCCCTGCCAGTACAGGCCCATGATACGTTACAGTCCATTCCCTGAAAAACCCCGATAGCTGGGAAGAAGGGCACCATGGCGCAAACACTGCTACGCCCACGCCACGCCAAGACCACCGAACAGGACGACCCGTTCACCCTCGGGGTCTGGCACACAGTGCTGCAACAGCACCGGGGGCTTGCCTCCCCAGCCTTGCTGGCGGGCCACGCCCCGGCCACCACCGCGCCCGACCTACTGGCCCGGCTGATGGCGGACAAACTATGCGACCAGAGCGTGTCCTTTTCCGCCCTGCATGCGGTTTTTGTGTCCATTCTGCACGGATCGGCCCCGATTATGGCCGCCGCCGCGCAGGACCTGCACGCCTGCCGCACACGCGGCACAGGCAGTACGGACTACATAACACCCTTTCTTTACTACAAGGGTTTTCAGGCTGTGCAGGCTTATCGGCTGGCCCATGTTTTGTGGGGGAACGGGCAACGCTTTTCCGCGTTATTCCTGCAAAGCCGCATGTCCGAAGTCACGGGGATTGATATTCACCCAGCGGCCGTGCTTGGGCACAGCCTTGTCCTGGGCCATGGCGGCGGCATTGTTATTGGCGAAACAGCCCTGGTGGAAAATGATGTTGCCCTTATGGCCGATGTAACACTTGGAGGCACAGGCAAGGAAACAGGCAAGCGGCATCCTACAGTCGGGCGCGGCACCCTGGTGGGGCCGGGCACGCAAATTCTGGGCCCCATCACCATTGGTGAAGGGGTGAAAATTGGCGCAGGTGCCGTGGTTGTCAAGTCTGTCAGTGCGTTCAGCGCGGTTGCTGGCAACCCTGCGCGCTACATAAACAGCCATACCACATGGCCAGTTTTGACAATGGATCTTTCCTTTCCATCCATTGATTACCTTATATAACATATTTGTTTGGTGGTATAAATTAATTAACATTTTCAAGTAGTTTAATGTTGACCTCCTCCTCGTGGGTGCTAGGCTGAACAGGTCAACCGAACCAGACCACCTGATTCGGCATAAAAAAGGAGCATGACCGTGTATCCTCCTATGCTTTTTACAAACCGATGTTGACAGAGCCACGCGGCTCCAAAAACCATTTCCAGAACAGATATCTTTAAATACTCCCAATAGACGAAAGACCATTTACCGTGACTGAAACACAGTCTGTTCATGTGGCCGGTGCCTCCGCACTGGACCGCAACCTGTCCGCCCGCCAGCTTTCCACAGCCCATGTCACCCGCGTGCAGAACCTGGAGCGCAGCCCCCGCTGGCTGCACCTGCTGCTGCCCTGGGTTAATGTGGGAGGGGGTGTGTTCCGCGTTAACCGGCGGCGTCTTGTTTCCTCCCGCTTCGGGGGTGTCGTGTTTGCGGGGGATGGGGCGGAATCCCGGCCTGTTGCGGAAAGCCTGCGCTCGCTCCCTGAATTTTCGCAGGCGACGGATTCCCAGCTCCACGAACTTGTGGGCAAGCTTGAACGCCACACCCAGCCCGATGGCGCGGACTTTGCCCTGCCCGAAGGTACACTGGCCATCGTGGCCTCCGGCGCTGTGCAGCAACGGGTGGAAAACGGCCCCTCGCGCGCAGTAAGGCACCTGTTTGCCGCACCGGGGCAGCATTTTGTGGTGCCCGCGGGCCCGGGTGGCAAGGGGCTACTGGCCGTTGGCAAAACAACCCTGCTCTCCCTCCCCCCCGAGCAGATCGCCAACAGCGCGTGGCTGAAAGCCGCCTTTACCCAGCCCGACCCGACCAGCCGCCCCGATGTCAACCAGTATGGCGAGGCCGCCATTCAGGTCCTGTCCAGCGTGGATGGGGAACCAAAGCTGCCCACCACCTTTGTGGATTACCAGGACCACCCGCGCGAATACTATATTCATTCCATTCAGACAGTCCTGCGCACGCACACGCGTATTACCGACCTGTACAGCAACGAATTTGACCAGCTGCGTGAACAGGTGCGCGTGGTGATAGACGTCATCCGCGAGCGGGAGGAATGGGAACTGCTCAACAACCCCGAATTCGGGCTGCTGAACGAAACATCCATTGCCCAGCGCGTGCCCACACGTGGCGGCCCGCCCACCCCCGATGACCTGGACGAACTCCTGACAAAAGTCTGGAAAAAACCAGGATTTTTCCTTGCACACCCCAAGGCCATCGCCGCCTTCGGGCGTGAGGCCACACGCCGTGGCGTGCCGCCGCCAACCATCAGCCTGTTTGGGTCGCCCTTCGTTACGTGGCGGGGCATACCACTGGTTCCGTCCGACAAAATTCCGCTCACCCCCGATGGCCGGACCAGTATTCTGCTCCTGCGCGTGGGTGAGGAAGAACAGGGCGTTGTGGGCCTGCACAATACGGGCATTACTGGCGAGGTCGAACCCGGCCTTTCCGTGCGCTACAGTGGCACGGACCAACATTCCGTGGCGTCACACCTGATTACGCGCTACTTCTCCGCCGCCGTACTGGTGGAAGACGCAATTGCCCGGCTCGATAACGTGCAGATCGGGAGCTATTATGACTATACCTGACACCTGTCTCTTATACACATCTCCGAGCCCACGAGACACTGAGCGCTCTCGTAT
>CALCDN010000157.1 GCA_937900755.1 uncultured Acetobacter sp.
GACCGGCAGAAGGCGCAACGTAAGAATACTCAGAAAGGGCTTATGGGTTAAAAACGTATCCAGTTTTTCAAACCGTGGCCCAAGGCGCGCCCGCGCCCATGAACGACCACCCCAGCGGGCCCACAAAAAACCGGCCACACACCCTAATGTAGAAGCTGATGTGATCATGGCAAGCCCTTCGGCCACGCCATAGGTCAGCCCGGCGGCAAAACCGGCAACCTGCCGGGGCAGCCCAAAGGCGCACCAGACGGATGCGCCCCCCACAAACACCAACCGCCCGGCAAGGCCCGCGCGCAGCATGTCCGTGCTGCCCAGCACATGCTCCAAGGCGGGCACATGCCGTAGCCCGATCGCACCTGCAACCAGAATAAGCAGCATAAGCAAAGGTTTGAACAACACCCAGAAGGAGCGGTCCGGTGCTAGGGGGGCTGGTTCCATCCCTTGGGCGCTAGCATCTTCTTGCCGCGGCCCGCAAGCAGGCTGTAAACCCTAGCCATAAAGTTTAACTCCAGCGCAAAAGAGTGCCATGCCCACCACGCCCCAGCGCCAGCAAGACATGACGCCCGCCCACCGCCGCCTGATCTCTGGCTGGCTGTTTCTCCTGTGTTTCATGCTGCTGGGCATGATCGCCATTGGCGGCGTGACCCGCCTGACCGGCTCTGGCCTGTCCATTATGGACTGGCAGCCCGTAAGCGGCATGATCCCGCCCCTGTCCCATGCGGAGTGGGAGCGGCTCTTTGCGCTGTACCAGACCATTCCCCAGTACCACCTCCAGCATGAAGGATTCGGGCTGGAAGGATTCCAGAGAATTTTCTGGGCCGAGTGGATTCACCGCTTCTGGGGCCGCCTTATGGGGCTTGTGCTGCTCGCACCCCTGGTCTGGTTTGTTATCCGGGGCATGATCACCCGCAGGCTGGCCGCACGGCTGTTCGTGTTCTTTGTTCTGGGCGCCCTTCAGGGGGCTATTGGCTGGTTCATGGTCGCCTCGGGCTTTCGGGCCAACAGCACCGCGGTCGAGCCCGTGCGGCTGGTGCTGCACCTGAGTGCCGCCCTGCTGCTGTATGGCGCCATTTTGTGGACGGCCTTTTCCATCCGCTGGCCACAGCCAGAACCCACCGCCTTTACACCCGGCGTCAAGCTGAGCAGGCGGCTGGCGTGCACCAGCATCGGGCTGCTGTGCATCACCATTATTGCGGGCGGCTTTACGGCAGGCACGCATGCGGGCTTCGTGTTCAACACCTTCCCGCTCATGGATGGCCACCTTGTGCCCACAGACTACGCCCGGCTTTCCCCCCTGTGGATGAACTGGGTGGTCAACAAGGCTGCCATCCAGTTTGACCACCGGCTGCTGGCCACCCTGACCGCCCTGAGTATTGGCGCGGTCCTGCTGGCCGGGTTGCGGCGGGGTGCGGGCCTTGGCCCACGGGCGCAAAATGGCATTATCCTGCTGGGCTGGGCCGTGCTGGTCCAGTACGGGCTGGGTGTGACCACCTTGCTGCTGGTCGTGCCTGTGTGGGCGGGGGCTGTGCACCAGACCTTTGCCGCTGTCCTGCTCGGGGTCATGCTGTATGTGCTGCATACCCTGCGCCGTGGCAGGCCACAGGGCTGACGCAGGGCCGATGAATTTCCACGGCGGTTATTTTCCTGTTGCACGGATAAAACAGGAGGGTATTCTACCGGGCATGATTTCCGACCGGTTCATGTCCGATTCCCTCACGACCCGCGTAACAGCGGCTCAGGGCGGCGTGGCCTTTCGTCTGGACCTTCTCCTTCGACTTATCAGCCCCTGAGCGATCCGGGTGGCCACGCGCCATCGCGCCCAGGGGTTTTGCAAGTGAGAGCGCCTGTGCGCGGCACAGGCAGATATTAAGGCGTGGCAAGCCTTTGGCGGCGCCAGACCAGAGTAAATTCAGGAACATTTCCATGTCTGCTGATCCCTCCAGCTTCAATCACCCATCCTTTGGCGCCATGACGGCTGACCGTGTCATTATTTTTGACACCACCTTGCGTGATGGCGAGCAGTCCCCCGGTTTTTCCATGAACCTGGCCGAAAAACTGCGCATGGCCGAAGCCCTGGCAACACTGGGCGTGGATGTGATCGAGGCCGGTTTTCCCGTGGCCTCCAAAGGCGATTTTGAATCCGTGAACGAGATCGCCCGCCACACCAGGGGCGCGGTCATCTGCGCGCTGGCCCGCAGTGGGGGGGCGAAGGACATTGCCGCGGCAGGCGAGGCCCTGGCCCCGGCCGAACGCGGGCGAATCCACAACTTCATTTCCACCTCGCCCCTGCACATGAAGTACAAGCTGCGCATGGAACCCGAAACGGTCCTGGAGCTGATTACATCAGGCAACACGGCTGCGCGTAACCTGACGGACGACGTGGAATGGTCCGCCGAGGACGGCTCGCGCACCGACCCCGACTTTTTGTGCCGCTGCGTGGAGGCCGCAATCAAGGCGGGGGCCACCACCATCAATATCCCCGACACAGTGGGCTACGCCACACCTGAAGACATGGAAAGAATCTTTTCCATGGTGCGCGCGCGCGTGCCCGGTGCCGATCGGGTCATTCTGTCCGCCCACAACCATAACGACCTGGGGCTGGGGGTTGCCAACACGCTGGCCTCCCTGCGCGGCGGGGCGCGGCAGGTGGAATGTACCATCAACGGTATTGGCGAGCGCGCGGGCAACGCCGCACTCGAAGAAATCGTGATGGCGCTGCGCACCCGCCACGACCAGTACCCCTACAACACCGCGATCCAGACCACCGACCTGCTCAAGGTCTCGCGCATGCTGGCCACCATCACCAGCTTTGACGTGCAGCCCAACAAGGCCATTGTCGGCCGCAACGCCTTTGCGCACGAAAGTGGAATTCATCAGGACGGGGTGCTCAAAAATGCCGCGACCTATGAAATCATGACCCCTGAAAGCGTGGGCTGGAGCCGCTCGTCACTGGTCATGGGCAAACATTCCGGTCGCGCCGCCTTCCGCGACAAGCTCAAGGCGCTGGGGTACACGGATATGGACGATGCCCGCCTGAACGAGGCGTTCTCCCGCTTCAAGGACCTGGCCGACCGCAAGAAAGTGGTTTACGATGACGATATTGTCGCCCTGGTCGATGATGAGGCCCGTGACCACGACCATATTCGTTTTGCGGCCCTGAACCTGATCTCCTCCTCGGGCAAACCCTCGACGGCGGACCTGACCATCCAGGTCGATGGCAAGGACGTGCAGGCCAGCGCCACGGGCAACGGGCCGGTGGATGCCGCCTTTAACGCGCTGCGCCGGGCCTTCCCGCACGAGGCGCGGCTGGCCCTGTTCAGCGTTGGCGCGGTGACGGAAGGAACGGACGCGCAGGCCCGCACCACCGTACGGCTCGAAGAAGACGGCAAGCTGGTGGATGGCCAGGGTGCTGACGCGGACACCGTCGTATCCGCCGTGCGCGCCTATGTGCATGCCCTGAACAAGCTGCTGGTCAAGCGCGCGCGCACAGCCCCCGAAGCCCTGACAGCCTGATAACACCCATATCGGGGGCCAGCACCCCCAAATAACGAGGCAGATACCCCCTTGCGCACGAAATTATGCGGAAGTTTATGAACAGAGGGCTTGTCTGCCTCGCTATGCCCCGGTAATCCGTGCAAACATATTGACCACAGCGACCGTTGGGGTCTGTCTTGTTTGCCCGCCCCTTCCGCACAGTCGCGTAGTGCCGCTTCAACCAGGAGTCCTGGATGTTCTCTCGTCTGCTCGGTCTTATGTCTGCGGACATGGCCATCGATCTCGGTACTGCCAACACCCTTGTGTACGTCAAAGGGCGCGGCATTGTATTGAACGAACCCTCGGTCGTGGCGATCGCAGACATTCGCGGCAAAAAGCAGCTCCTGGCTGTGGGCGAGGAAGCCAAGCAGATGGTCGGGCGGACTCCGGGCAACATTGCCGCCATCCGCCCCATGCGCGACGGGGTGATCGCCGATTTTGACGTGGCGGAAGAAATGATCAAACATTTCATTCGCAAGGTGCATAACCGCCGGGCCTTCGCCAGCCCGCAGATTATTGTGTGCGTGCCCTCCGGCTCCACCGCCGTGGAACGGCGCGCCATTCAGGAAAGTGCGGAAAGTGCGGGCGCGCGCCGGGTGCTCCTGATCGAGGAGCCCATGGCCGCGGCCATTGGCGCTGGCCTGCCGGTGACCGAGCCTTCTGGCAGCATGATTGTGGATATTGGCGGCGGCACCACGGAAGTGGCCGTTATCTCCCTTGGTGGCATCGTGTATGCCCGCTCGGTGCGTGTTGGCGGGGACAAGATGGATGAAGCCATTATCTCCTACATCCGCCGGGCCTATAACCTGCTGATCGGGGAAAGCTCGGCCGAGCGGATAAAAATCAACCTTGGCGCGGCCCTCCCCCCCGATGACCCCGAGGACAGCGGCCCCTGGCTGGAAGTAAAGGGCCGCGACCTGATCAATGGGGTCCCGCGCGAGGTTCAGGTCTCCCAGGCCCAGATAGCCGAAAGCCTGCTGGAGCCGATCACCCAGATTGTGGATGCGGTCAAGACCGCGCTGGAAAACACCCCGCCAGAACTGGCGGCCGATATTGTGGACAAGGGCATTGTTTTGACCGGCGGTGGCGCACTGCTCTACCGCATGGGCGATGTGCTGCGCCTGGCCACGGGCCTGCCGGTAACCGTGGCGGAGGATGCCCTGTCCTGCGTAGCACTGGGTACGGGCCGCGCGCTGGAAGAAATGAAGCGTCTGCGCAACGTGCTGACCACCATGTACTAAACTCCCAGGCCTAGGCGCCACGGCACGTTTTGTGGCCCGTGGTCAGGTCTGGTTCTTCATGCCGTCAGATATAAGGGCATCCGGTTTTCCATGGTCCCGGTTTCCATTCAGGTAAGGCAGGCATTGAGCAAACTGGTACTGCCAGTTCTGCTGCTCATGTCTGTCGGGATCATTATTGCCGGGCAGGCAGACCGCCCTCTGGCGGACCGGGCGCGCATGCGCGTGGCTGACGTGCTGGCCCCCCTGTGGAGCCTGCTCTCGCGCACCCAGACCGATAGCGAACGTCTGGTGCACGGGCTGAAGGAAGCGCGCAACCTGTCGGAGGAAAACCACCGCCTGAGCACTGAAAACGCCAATCTGCGCCGATGGTATGAAGTCGCGGTGTCCCTCGCGCGGGAAAATGATACCCTCAAAACCGAACTGCACTGGGTGCCCGAACCCACGCCCGCCTTTGTAACCGGCCGGGTTGTGGCCGATAGCGGGGGCATTTACGCCCGCGCCGTGCTGCTGGTGGCAGGCACCACCAGTGGTGTGCAGACCGGCAATATCGCACTGGCGTCCAGTGGACTGGCTGGCCGCGTAACCGAGGTGGGCGCGCATGCGGCGCGGATCCTGCTGATTAACGATATTGCCAGCCGCTTGCCGGTGGAGCTGGAATCCAGCCATGCCGCGGCCATTATGGTGGGGGACAACTCCCCCCTGCCGCGCCTGCTCTACTACTCCCAGGACACCCGCCCCATTGAGGGTGAACGGGTTGTCACCTCCGACCAGGCGGGGGCTTTTCCGTCCGGTATTCCCATTGGCAACGTGCATTACCTGCACCCCGGCCAGCCCGTGGTGCAGCCCTTTGCCCGCCTGGACAGGCTGACCATGCTGCGCGTGTTCGACTTTGGCCAGTCCGAAATTGAACCCCCCGAAGCCCCCGGCCATGTGCCACTCACCCGCCCGCACCGTGCGCTGACATTGCCGTTCAAAACATTGCTCGGCCCCGGGCAGGAGGGATAACGCCATGTCTGACCCGCGTCAGCCCCGCTGGGAGCATGATACCGAAACACAACTGACATCCCGCCAGCGACTCGACCGCACGGCGCGGCACCTTCTGCCCTCCGTCTTTACCGCGCTGGTTATTATTTTTTTCTCGGCCCCTGTCAGTATTCCCGGCTCGGCCGAGTTGCTACCTGCCATTGTTATCAACACGATTTTTTTCTGGTCCGTGTGGCGGCCATCGGGCATGCCCTCGCTGGCCGTGTTCCTGCTTGGGCTTTTTATGGACCTTGTGGGCTTTACACCGCTGGGGGTCAGCGCCTTTATTCTATTGCTGGTGCATGGCATCGGCAGCTATGCCCGTTTTGGTCTCATGCGGATGAATTTTTTAGTGGTATGGTGCCTGTTCGGACTGGTAGGAGCGGCTGCTGCTGCGTTGCAGTGGGCGCTGGCCTGCCTGTTCCGGCTCCACCTGCTTGATCCGGCACCCGCCTTTTTTGAAGCCTTGCTCTGCATAGGGGTCTATCCGTTGCTTTCCGCCACTTTCTCGTGGTTCCTGCATATTCTGGACGAGAAGGACACGCCATGACCACATGGGAGGTGCTCCCATGTGGCTAAAGCGGCGTAAACGCGATAACCGCCGCCTGATGCCAATCCGGGATCAGAAGGACCCCGCGCGCGGTGTGTTTACCCGCCGCGCATTGCTGTGCATGGCCGTGCAGGCTGGCGCCATGGGCGAACTGGCGCGCCGCCTGTACCATATCCAGATCAATGACGGGGACCACTACGCCCGCATGGCGGCCAACAACCGGGTGAGCAAGCGCCTGCTGGCCCCCCCGCGCGGCCGCATTGTGGACCGCTATGGCATAGCCCTTGCCAACAACAAGGAAAACTGGCGGGCCCTCCTCATGCCCGAGGAAACAACGGATGTTCCGGGCACCATAGAGCGCTTTTCCGCCCTTATTCCGCTCGACGAGCGTGACCGCAACCGCATCGCGCGCGAAATGCGCCACCAGCGCCGGTTTGTGCCCGTCATGCTGCGTGACTTCCTCTCATGGGATGAAATGGCGCGGATCGAGCTGAACGCGCCCTCCCTGCCCGGTGTGCTGATTGATGTGGGCACACGCCGCGTGTACCCCGAAGGGGAGCTGCTGGCCCATATTATCGGCTATGTCGCCCCACCCAATGAAAGCGATGTGGCGCACTCCACCTTGCTGGCCCTGCCGGGCATGCGGGTCGGTCGCGCGGGCATAGAACAGAACCAGGACGAAAAACTGCGTGGCACCGCAGGCTCGGTGGAGATGGAGGTCAACGCTGTTGGCCGTGTCATTTCCGAACTGAACCGCGAGGAAGGCGTGCCGGGGGAAGAAATTTCCCTGACCATCGACCGTGGGCTGCAACAAAGGGTGCTCAACCACATAGGAGACCAGACCGCCTCCGCCGTGGTCATGGACTGCCGTAATGGCGAGGTGCTGGCCATGGTCAGCACGCCCTCATTCGACCCCTCGCTGTTTGACAGCGGCGTCAGCCACGCACAGTGGATTGAATGGACGAACAACCAGCACACCCCCCTTATCAACAAGGCGGTGGCGGGTGTTTATCCACCGGGCTCCACCTTCAAGCCCGCCGTGGCCATGGCGGCACTGGAGTCGGGGCTGGTCTCCCCCACGGACCGGGTTTTCTGTCCTGGCCATCTGGATGTGGGGGGCACGCGCTTTCACTGCTGGTCACGCTGGGGGCATGGGTCCGTGGACCTGCATCTGGCCCTCAAATATTCCTGCGACGTCTATTTTTACGAAATTGCCCGCCGCATAGGCATGGACCGCATTGCCCAGACCGCGCACCGCATGGGCCTTGGCGTGCCACTCGATATTGAACTGCCCCACACTCGCGCGGGGCTTATCCCCACTCCGGCATGGCGGCAGGCCCACCACCACCACTGGAACGGGGGGGACACCATTGTGAGCGGGATCGGGCAAGGGTTCATACAGGTCACGCCCCTGCAACTGGCCACCTACACCGCCCGCATGGCAACAGGCCGGGCCGTGCAGCCCCACCTGATGCGCGCCATCAATGGCGAGATCAGCCCCATGGCGAACGCCGAGAACTGGCCAAGCCTCAACATGCCCGAAAAATACCTCGAAGCCCTGCGCGCGGGCATGTTCGCCGTGGTGAACGAACCGCACGGCACAGCCCCCAAGGCGCAGCTTGACCTGCCGGGCATTGCCATGGCGGGCAAGACCGGGTCGGCCCAGGTGCGCCACGTCTCGCGCACATTGCGTGAGAGCGGGCACTTCAACTCCGCCAACCTGCCGTGGGAATACCGGCCCCATGCGCTGTTTATCTGCTTTGCCCCGTACGATGCCCCACGCTACGCCGTGTCGGTCGTGATCGAGCATGGCAACGCAGGGGCGGACGCCGCCGCCCCGCTTGCGCGCAACATCATGCGCGACACGCTCCTGCGCGACCCCTCCAACCACACCACACCCCCGCCCGAAAGCGTGGCCACTGTGGACGACAGCTTTGAATAACCCCATCAGGTTCCACAAACGCCTGCTGCGGGCCGAGCCCAGCTTCAGGCTCATGGCCAAGCTGTGGCGGATCAGTTGGCTATACGTTCTGCTCATCTGCACACTGGCCGGTATTGGCTACGTAACCCTCTATTCCGCGGCAGGCGGCGTGCCCTACCCGTTTGCGGCCCCCCAGGCCGCACGCTTTGCCGTTGGCCTTGTGCTGATGGTGACCATTGCCATGCTGCCCCCCCGCCTGCTCATGCGCGCATCATGGGGGATGTACGCCCTCTCGCTCGTGCTTTTGGTGGCGGTGCTGCACATGGGCCATGTTGGCAAGGGAGCCGAGCGCTGGCTTATGATCGGGGGGTTGCAGGTCCAGCCCTCCGAATTTGCCAAGATTGCGCTTGTAGCCGTGCTGGCCACGTGGTTTTCACGCGTGGACTATGCCCGCATGGGCAACCCGCTCTGGCTTGTTCCCCCCACCTTTATGGTGCTTGTACCAGTTGGGCTGGTGCTCAAGGAGCCTAATCTGGGCACGGCGGTCATTATCGGGGGTATTGGCGCGGCCCTGTTTTTTACGGCGGGCATGCGCCTGTGGCAGATTGTCCTGCTTGTCCTGCCCGTGCCATCGCTTGTCCAGCTTGCCTACGGGCACCTGCATGACTACCAGAAGGCCCGCATCACCACCTTTTTGCACCCCGAAAATGACCCGCTGGGGGCTGGCTACAAT
>CALCDN010000158.1 GCA_937900755.1 uncultured Acetobacter sp.
GTGCCCACCCCTGCCCCAACCGTGACAAGCGGAGACACCATGCCACATTCCATTCTCTGGAGCTTTGTGCTCACCCTCCATCTCGTCAGCATCATCATGTGGGTTGGTGGGGGTGCCTATGCGGCCGTTGTGCTGCGCCCGAGCCTGAACCTGCTGGACCAGACACAGCGCAACTCCGTGCACCTGCAGACCATGGCCCGCTTTTTCAAGGGTTTGACGCACGCCATTCCCACCGCGCTGATTACCGGCTGGCTGCTTGTCCTGCACGAGGGCGGGTTTGCCAACGCACCGTGGACAACCAACGTCATGCAACTGCTGGGCCTGACCATGGCCGTGCTGTTCGCGCGGATGTACATGGGCACGTACCAGAAGCTCCGCCGCGCCATACGGCCCCAGCCATCCGGCTTCGACTCGGTTCGCAAACAGGTGCTGCTTATTGTGGCACTTGGAATCCTTGCCGTGCTTTCCGCCTGCCTTGGCCATCCTTTTGTGTGAAGAAAGCAAGTATTCCTGCCAAAAACTTGATTTTAAGCACAAAGACCTTTATCGGGACTAGCGCCTGAGTGGCTTTGAAATTCCATGGTACAACCGGCAAACGGTCTTTGCCGGACATGACCAAAGCCACCAGTAAGCTGAGCAACGACAGACCTAGTTCCGAGAGCATATTGACAGCCAAAACAACCGTCCGCCCCCGCAAGACGACAACTCGCAGCCGGAAAAAGGCGGCGGTTTCCGCCAGTTCAACCGCATTGGATGCGCAGGGTGACGAGGTGGACAACACCCCGCCCGCAGCCGAGGCGGAGGCTCCGGCCCAAGGCGGGCCCGCCCCTAAAAAGCGTGCGCCCCGCCGCCGCAGCACCCCCAAGGCCGAATCGGTAGCAGAGCCCGTATTGGACACGGTTGCCGAAGAAGCGGCCCCCGAGGCAGCAGCCCCCAAAGCCGCACCGAAAAAAACGCGCGCACCCGCCAGGCGGCGCACCAAGGCCGATACTGCCGCCAAGGCCGCACCTGAAGCACTGCCAGCGGCACCCGCCGCCGTGGAGGCCCAAGCCCCCACCACGCCAGAGCAGGAACCCGCCGCCCCGGCAGCGCTCAGCGTGCCCGTGACCGAAGCCGTGGAAGAAGAGCCAACCGTAACCTTTGCGGACCTCGAACTCTCCAAACCCATTTTGCAGGCCATTGAGGAAATGGGGTACAAACACCCCACCCCCATTCAGGCGCAGGCCATTCCCGCCGTGCTCATGGCGCGCGATGTGCTGGGCGTTGCCCAGACAGGCACCGGCAAGACAGCCTCCTTTACACTGCCCATGCTGGAAATCCTGAGCGACTCCCGTGCGCGTGCCCGCATGCCACGTTCGCTCATTCTCGAACCCACGCGTGAACTGGCGTTGCAGGTTGCCGAAAACTTTGTGCAGTACGGCAAACACCTCAAGCTCAACCATGCCCTCCTGATTGGTGGGGAAAGCATGGCCGACCAGAAGGAAGTGCTCAACCGTGGCGTGGACGTGCTGATCGCAACGCCCGGCCGGTTGCTTGACCTGTTCGAACGCGGTGGCCTGCTGCTGAACCACACCAAGATTCTGGTCATTGATGAAGCGGACCGGATGCTGGATATGGGGTTCATCCCTGACA
>CALCDN010000159.1 GCA_937900755.1 uncultured Acetobacter sp.
AGACACACCTGCACCAGAGCATTAACCTGGAAAAGGCAGGGGCGTCGTGGGGGCTGTTTTCTGGCGGGTTCTGGGGGGCTGTTGTCGGGCTTTTGTGCCTTAACCCGCTGGCGGGCTTTGTCATTGGCAGCGCCGTGGGCGCGGGTGCGGGCGCTCTGGCGGGCAAGATGTCCGATTACGGGATTGATGACGGGTTCATCACCAGGCTGGGCGGCACCATCCCGCCCAACACGTCCGCGCTGTTTGTGCTGGTGCGCAAGTCCCAGCCGGACAAGGTTCTGGCCGACCTGCAACAGTTCAAGGGCCATGCCCGCATTTTGCAGACCTCCCTCTCCCCCGAGGCCGAAGCAAAGCTCAGGGCCGCACTGGGCGAGGCATCGGCTACGACCCAGCCGGTCGCGTAAAACCGCGCCTGCAGGGCCGTGTAGCAGTCGGGGCTGGCGGGCCTGTGCGCGCCAGCCCCTTTTTGTCTGGCGCGTGTAGCAGGTGTGCCTTCTTCCGTGGTTGGCGCCCTGTCTGATCCTGCGCGTTGTTGTGCAAGGTGGCCCGGCATAGTAGGGCCACGGTGGCCGTTTTCTTTTTTCTGTCGGGTCATCCCATTATGGTACGTCTTGTCATGCTCTCGGTCGGGGCATTTATATGGCTTGTTACCGAGATCATGCCCATTGGCCTGCTGACCGATATTGCACAGGGTCTGCAGGTTTCCCCCGCTAGGGTGGGGCTGCTGGTTACTGGCTATGCCTGGCTGGTGGCGTTTACCGCCATCCCCATGACGTTGCTGACATCAGGCGTGGACCGGCGCACCCTTGTGGCCAGCCTTCTGCTGCTGGCAGGCAGTGTGGATGTGGCCTGCGCCTTTGTAACCAATTACGCGGTCATGGCCGTTTTGCGCATTGTGCTTGCGTTCGGGCATGGCATTTTCTGGTCGGTTATTGCGGGGGTTGCGGTCCGGCTGGCGCCCGACATACCCGTGGCGCGGGCAACCGGGTGGGCCTTTACCGGGGTTGCCGTGGGCTTTGCGGGGGGTATTCCCCTTGTGTCCGCCATTGGGCAGTGGCTGGGCTGGCGTGCGGCGTTTGTGGCCTGTGGCGTGGGGGCGCTGGTGGTGTTTGCCGCAGCACTCGTGCTGCTGCCCCCCATGCCCGCGCAACGCAGGCATATGAACATCAAACACCTGCTTGGCCAGCCGGTTTTTGGCTATATTGCCGTGCTGACCATGCTGGTTATTACCGCGCATTTTACGGCCTATACCTATGTCATTCCGCTGTTGCAGACCATTCCGCACAGCGCCGAACAGCTTATTCCCGTTCTGCTTTTGGTGTATGGCGTGGCCGGTATTGGCGGTAACTGGGTGGGGGCGCGCCTGCCCTGCTCGGCTGGCCGCCTGATTGGCGTGGCCACGGCCGCCCTTGTCGCCAGCCACGGGATCATGGTGGCGGCGGGGTGGCTGCCCGGCCTGGTGTGGGTGGATATGGTGGTGTGGGGCATTGTAAGTGCGCTCATGAACATGGCGCCACAGAACTACGCCATGGAACTGGCCCCGCACGAGCGCGAGGCCGCATGCTCCTTCAGTGTGACCGGTTTTAACGCAGGCATTGGCGCGGGTGCTTTGTGTGGCGGGGTTGTTCTGGGCTCTTCCGGCCCGTATGCGGTGCTGGCCTGGAGCGCGGGTATTGCCGTGCTGGCGCTCCTGGTGCTCGGGGCGGGGCGTTTTGTTGCAAGGCCCGCGCGGTAGGCAGGGTGGCAGGCGGGCGGGGGCGGCCTGCCCACCGCACCCCGCCGGGGGTGCCTAGAACCCTTGCGAAACTCCGCACAGAATGGTCCGGCGCAGGCCATATTGGGGTGCGCTCACACCAATGCCCGAACCATCACGCAGCATGTAGGTATGGTCGCCCAGGTTAATCACATCCAGCCGCAGTTGCGTATCACCCTGCCATGCCTTGCCAAAGGTGTTGTGGATGGTCTGCACGGCGGAAAAATTGACGGTGGCATAAGGCGTTAACGCAAGACCGTTGGGGATTCCGTTTGCATCGTCATCGGCGCGCAGGCCGCTGCCATACACCACGGTGGCGGACAGGCGCAGGGGTGTGCGTGTTGTGTGGAAGAACGTGTAGGCCGTACCAGCGGATGCGGTCCAGCGCTGGTCATGGTCCAGATGGACCCAGTGGTTGCTGATATAGTTGAGTTCCCCTTGGTCAAAGTTGAACTGCGCACTGGTAATTTTTTTACCAATGGCGCGAGACCATGCAAAATTGCCGTAAAGGGAGAAGGGACCACGGTCATAGGAGGTGCTGACCTCGTAGCCGTTAACCTGCCCGTGCCGGTAGTTGAAGCCGCTCATGATAATGGGTGCGCCGAACTGGCCCTCGTCAATCAGGTTCTTGGCCAGTTTGTAATAGGCGTCAAAGGCAATGTGCCAGCCGGGCAGGATGGCCTGGTCAAAACCCGCATCAAAATAATGGTCGCGCTCGGCACGCACTTTGCTGTTGTCGGTGTTGTTGGGCGCGCCACTTGTGTTGTTCAGGCGGTAAAGGGATGTCCCGCTGACAACCTCGAACGGTGGGGGGGTGAAGTAGCGCGAATATCCCGCATGCAAGGTGCCACCCTGCCAGGGCTTCCAGACCACGTTTACACGTGGGCTGACCTGATGTTCGGATGTGTATTCGCTCACGCCATCAAAGCGCAGGCCGTAGTTTATGGTCAGGTTGCGCAGGGGCTGCCATTCGTCCTGTGCGTACAGGCCATAGACCATGCCGGTCTTGCCGCTGCCATCATACACATTTATGGGGTTTGGGCTGTACGTAGCGGCCCCGGTGCTCCCGACATTGGTCTGGGGGAAAACCGTAGACGTTGTTTTGGAAACATTGCGCTCCACAAAAGCCTGTAACCCAAACCGCACGGTATGGTCGCGTGCGGCGCGCCACGTAACATCATGCTGCGTGCCGGTGGAAAAAACGGACCGGGCCGCCTGCTGGGCGTTGCCAAGGTAGAGCAGGTCACCTGTGAGGTCGGGGGAGTAGCGCAGGGAGCTGTACCGGGTAAAAACGGAATCCTGTAGGCTGAACGCGCCAATTTCCTTTTGCAGGGCCAGCACGGCAAAGTCTGTAATCTGTTTTTGGTGTTCGTTCAGGCTGTTGCTGCTGGTCGTGGTGCCTGCGGGGGGCGTGTAGTTGTTGCTCCAGTCTGGCGGTGTCTGACCCGGATTGTTGGGCAACTGGTATTCCGCGTTGGATATGCCTGCAATCAGGCTTATGCGCGTGTCCTCATCCACTGTGTACCGGGTGTGGCCCAGAAAATGGTACTGGTTGCTCAGGTCATGCGGAGCGTTGAAGGAGCCTGTGGTGTTCTCTATTCCCACCCGGTCGTGCACATAGTCCGCCGTGGCAAAGAAATCCCATTTACCCTTGTGAAAACCGTATTGCAGGGAAGGAAAGAAGTAATCCCGGGCACCGCCGTAAATGGACAGGTTGCCCCCTTCATTGGTGGTGCCGTTTTTGGTGGTGATGTCCACGACCGCGGCTTGCAGGAACCCGAACTGGCTGGGCAGCGCACCCGTGGTCAGGGACATGGTGTTGGCAAAGCGTGTCATCAGCGCCTGCCCGAACACGCTCAGCCCTTCGGGGAGTTGCACGCCATCAAGGCGGAACTGCACCTCGTTATGGTCCCCACGGACATGGATCTGGCCGTAACTGTCCTGTGCAACGCCGGGAGCTTGCAAAAGAACCTGATTGAGCGGGGCATTATCGCCACCGGGAATGTTTTCCAGCGCCTGACGGCTGAAGCGGTACACACTGGCCCCCGTGGTAGGCGACAGCTCGGAGCGGGCGCGGTCCAGATGTGCGGTAACAATAACCTGCTCCGCCTCATGCGTGGTGCTTTGGGGGATAACCTGCACGGTTTCCGCCCCCTTGCGCACCGGGGTTTTTGCCGCGGCTTTCGTGCTCGTGCTCGTGGGGGTGGTGGCTGTGGCTGTGGCCAGCATGGAGGGGGTGGTTGTCTGGGCTGCCGCCGTATGGCCTGTTACCAGCAGGCTGCTCAAAAAAGACGAGCAGAGAAAAAGGCCAGAGGGTCGGTGGGTCATGGGTGCATGCTGCCTGCGTAGGAGTAAGCCAAGGCCCGCATAGCTATTGGTTATAATATAACATAACAATATAAATCTGGGGAAAGGCCCAACATGGCAAAAATGCTGTTGCATTTGTGCAACGCATGGCCCCACCACCCCACCTCCCCCCAAGGTGCAGGCGGGGGAAGGTGTTTGTAAAAAAGGCGGTGTATCCGCTTATTTTGTTGTGTAGCCACCATTGACCAGAATGGTCTGCCCGGTCATCCACCACCCGTCAGACACCATGAAGCGCACATGGGGCACAATATCCTCCACCTCGGTCAGGCCTGTCTGGCTGAAGGGTGAAAGGGCGGCCGCACTCTTGTGGTAGGCCACGGCCTCGGGTTCTTCCTGCCCGTAAAAGAAGGGCGTATCCATGGGGCCGGGGCCAATGGCGTTGACCGAAATACCGCGCCCGCCCAGTTCCTTGGAGGCCGCGCGGGTAAAGTGCTCCACCGCCGCCTTGGCTCCGGCATAGGTGCTGTAGAACGGGGTGTAGGCCCCAAGCAGGGAGGTGACAATGCTCAGCAGTTTGCCGTTGTCGTTCAGGTGTTTGCCTGCCTCGCGGATAAACTGGTACGCCACTTTCGTGTTGATGGCGAACATGGCGTCGTAGTCTTCGTCCGTGGTGTCGGCTATGGGTTTTTTAAGCACCTTGCCCACGGTGTTTATGGCTATGTCCAGACTTCCTGCCAGTTTCAGGGTGTTTTCAAACAGTTCCGATACGGCTCCGGTTCGTGTCAGGTCCGCCTGCAAGGCAAAGGCCTGCGCGCCCGCGTGCTGCACGGCCTGCACGGTTGCCTTGGCCGCGGCCTCGCTCTGGGGGCTGTGGTAGTGAATGACAACCGTTCTGGCGCCCTGCCTGGCCAGGTCGCGTGCGATCTGCCCGCCAAGGTTCTTGGCCCCACCTGTGATTAAAACGGTTTTGCCGGTAATGCTGTGCGTGGTCATGTCTGTGGCCTTGCTGGTGCAAGCAGGCATGTGCCCGCTTTTCTGTCTCTGCACAGTATCATTTGGGAATTGCAAATAAAGCACCAAGGTATGATAAGACCTGTCAGCTTTTACGAACAATCCTGAGCATGGCGGACAAGGGAGGCAGGGCATGGACCGCATAGAGCAATGCCGCATTTTTGCGCGGGTGGTGGAAACCGCAAGCTTTACCCGTGCGGCGGAAACACTGGGCCTGCCACGCTCTACCGTGTCCACCGCCGTGCAGGCGCTGGAGGGGCGGGTGGGGGCCAGGCTTCTGGTCCGCACCACGCGCTCGGTAACTCCCACGCCCGATGGGCACGCCTTTTACGAACATTGCATAAGGCTGGTGGCGGACATGGACGAGGCGGAGGACCTGTTCCGCCGCGAGCGCGGGCATGTGCGCGGGGTGCTGCGGGTTAACCTGCCCGCGCGTATTGGCCGCCTGATTGTCGCCCCCGCCCTGCCGGAGTTCGTGGCTGCCCATCCGGGCATACAGCTTGAACTGGGGGTAACGGACCGCCCGGTCAACCTGACGGAGGAAGGGCTGGACTGCGTGCTGCGGGTTGGTACCTTGCATGATTCGGGGCTGATTGCACGGCGCATGGGGCGGATGACCCTGCTCAACGTGGCCAGCCCGGCCTATCTGGCCCGCCATGGCGTGCCCCGCACACCGGCCGACCTGGCGCAGGACGGACACCTGGCCGTACGCTACATGTCCCCCGCCAATGGACGGGTGGAGATGTGGGAATGGGAGGAAGAGGGCACGCTCCACGCACTCGACCTGCCCGGCCCGGTGACAGTCAACAGTTCGGAAACGCAGATAGCCTGCTGCCTGGCCGGGCTGGGGCTTGTTCAGGTGCCTGCGTACGATGTGCGCCCCCTTGTACAGAGCGGGCAGTTGTGCCCGGTGCTGCCACAATGGTGCGCGCCCGCCATGCCTGTGGCGCTCCTTTACCCCCACAGGCGGCACCTCTCATCCCGTTTTCAGGCGTTCGCGGGGTGGCTGGAAGGGCTGTTGGCCACGCATCTGGATTAGGCGGAGCCTACCCGGCGTGGCCGGGGAGTTAGGGCAGGCGGGGGATAATGGCCGGGTCGGTGGAGTTCGGGTCGGGGTTGAGTTCAACCGTGCCGGACTGGGGAGAGTAGGTGGACCCCGAGGACTGGTTGGGGCCTTTGGGTTCGTGGAAGGCGGAAACAGGGCCAAACAGCAGGTTGCCGGTGGATCTGTTCATGGTGCCTTCGGGCTGGCGGGAGCAGCCGCGGGTAATAATGGAGCATATCCCGTCCGTGCCGATCAGTTCGTCGTTGTTGCCGGTATAATGCACATCTGCCACCCGGTCGTGGTCAAGGCGGATCACGGCCGAGCAGGTGGTGCCCCCACCCCCGCCAAGCTGGCTGACGGTTGTCATGATGTCACCAATGGGAATAAGGGTGGAGCCGCCGTAACTCGGTTGTGGCTGCGTGCCATTGTAGATGAAAATCTGTGTTGTCTCGTTGACCTGCTTTGTCGCGGCGGGCAGCCCGGCGCAGGACTGTAGGTCATAGGCTGTCATGCCGATCATGGTGATCTGCGCCTTGTGCGCGGCACGTGAATCAAAATAGCCGCATCCACTCAACCCCAGGGAGACAGAGGACAAGGCGAGTAATTTCAAAAGACGACAGGTCATGTAACGGTCTATCCCAACAGCCAGGCTTGGCGCACACCCCCGCACGGCATGCTCTTGCCCCAAGCCTACTGTGTTCCGTGTGCCAGATGCAAGGCGCAAACAAAGTGTAAAATATCTTCCGGGTAGTAAAATCCCATCTTGTGGGCCTTATAATTCAGGCTATGCCAGAGCAGCCCTGCCGGGTTTGCAGCAAATAAATGCATCCGCCCCAGTCTTGCCTTCCGTGTTATATGCTTTCATCATAGGGGTCGCGGTTACATGGGGTGGTCTTTGTTGTGGGCATGGAAATGACAAGTGCTGGCAACATGTTTGCTTATTGTAAACAGTGTTTTCAATATTGGGTGCGCGTCGCGCCCCGCTCTTGGGCCTTGTAAGGGAGAACTGCCGGTCATGTCGTTTCTGTTCCGCCGTAAGGCGCGCGTAATCTCCCCTCTTCTGGTCATGCTGTTCGGGGTTAGTGGGTGCGCCTATATCACGCCCGAGCAGCCTTTGCCTCCGCCCATGCCCGCATTGGCAAAACCCGCGCCATTTACCGTGACGGACGCCAATTTTGTGCAGGCCCTCAACGCCATGGACCTGGCCCAGATCGCCCTGGCCAACAGTGCCAAAACCCATGCCGGGCGGAGCGATCTGGCAATCCTTGGCGCAACCATGGCCAAGGACCTGACCGATATGCAGGCCCGCCTGGCCAAGATTGCCACCGCTCATGCCCTGACCCTGCCCACCCAGCCGCTCCGCGCGGAGCAAAAGCGGATTGACCATGTGGCGCACAGCCGGGGTGCGGTGTTTGACAAGCGGTACATCGCGTATTTTACCAGCGCGCATGCGCGGATAAAGCCGGTTCTGGCCAGGCAGATCGCCACGTCGCAGAACCCTGATCTGGTCACCCTCGCACGGGATGTGCAGACCAGACTGGCCGATTACCAGGCCGCAATGCAGTAAGGCGTGGCTCAGGTGCGCACATGTGTGCAGCCCTTTATGTGTGATAAAGTTGATAATCACTTGCACAAAAACATGAAGCCCCGCAAAGGGCATGCACCATGCTGACAATCGAAACCATCCTGCTGCTTCTGCTGCTGACCGCCGTGAGCAGCCTGCTGGCCCTGCGGCTTCGCCAGAAGGTGCCCCAGCCCGTCATCCTCATTGCGCTGGGGGTGGGGGCGGGGCTTGCGGGCATGAATGTGCGCCTGCACCCCGAACTGTTCATGTTTGTCTTTCTGCCCCCCCTGCTGTTCGCGGATGCATTTCGCATGCCGCTGCGCGAATTCGGGCAGTTGCGTGGGCCAATCCTGTTTCTGGCCTTTGGGCTGGTGGTGCTCAGCACCTTGTTGTGCGGCTATGCCATCCACTGGATTCTGCCTGTTTTAAGCCTGCCGGTCTGCTTTACGCTGGCTGCGGCCCTTTCCCCCACGGATACGGTTGCCGTTTCCAGCCTTATCAAGGGCAAGCGGGTGCCCACGCGGCTGTTGCAGCTTTTGTCGGGCGAGGCGCTGTTCAACGACGCCTCGGGTCTTGTCTGCTTTCGCTTCGCCATGGCGGACGCGCTAACGGGCGAATTCTCCTACCAGCAGGCATTTGGCACGTTTTTGCTGGTGGCGTGCGGGGGGCTGGCCATTGGCGGGGTTGTGGCATGGGTGGCTGCCCGCCTGAACAGGATGCTCACCCGCTCAGGGTATGACGAAACACAGTCCCAGATCGTGCTGGTGCTTTTGCTGCCATTTTTAATGTACGCCATGGCGGAGGCCGTGGGGTGCTCGGGTATTCTCGCCGCTGTCGCGGGCTGCATGGTGGTCAAGCTTTCGGGTATTGTCGAGGACGCATCCACCAGCACGCGCCTGCAGTCCACCACGGTCTGGACCATGGTCAGCTATGTTTTTAACGCGCTGATCTTCCTGTTCCTGGGCCTGCAACTGCCCAGCCTGCTGCAACGCGCGCACACGCTGGTACTGGCCCAGCACGTGGGCATGTGGCGGCTTGGCATGCTGGTGGTGGAAATTTACGGTATTATGCTGGTCATGCGCTTTGTGGGTATCTGGCTGTCCATTGCCTGCCGCTGGGCCTCGGCGCGGATCAACCACATTCCGTTTGATCCCACAGGGTTTGCCGCCAGCCTGCTGCTGACCTTCGCGGGGGTGCGCGGCGCGGTTACGCTGGCGGCGGTGCTGTCCCTGCCCACGGGGGAGGATGGCACCATGTCCTTCCCCGCGCGCGAGGCGGTGGTGGTGATCGCGGCGGGGGTCATTGTCCTGTCCTTGCTGGTTGCAAGCGTGATTATTCCCCTGTGCCTGAAGTTCATTCCCGTCCAGCTGGTGGATAAAAGTGCCCAGGAGGAAAACATGGCCCGCCAGAAGCTGCTGCGCGCGGCCCTGGACCTGCTGCACAAGGCCGAAACAGTGCCCGCCATAGAAACCCCACCCGAAACGGAAGAGGAAAAAGCCGCCCTGGAGGCCGCCCGGCTGGAAGTGATTGACCGCCTGACCAAGCTCTACCAGAGCCGTCTGGAGCAGGAGGACGCAACGCCGCGCATTACACAGGCCGACCGGCGCAACGCCATACGCCATTCCCGCATGGAGCTGGCCCTGCGCCTGCAAATTCTGCGGGCCGAGCGCCAGACCATGCGCGAACTGGTGGCCCAGCAGGAAATCAATGACCAGACGGAGTGGAAGTTGCAGGAGGAACTGGATTACGAGGAGGAAGTCATCCACGCCCTCGCCCAGCGCCTCCCGCGCGAGGTATAGGCTCCCCGGCCCGCAGTCCGGCCCGCAGTCCGCTCGCTTCCCGGTCGCAGCCCCAATGAGGGTGTGCTCCCCGGCAGTGGCCCCGTGCGGGTGCTACGGCATGGCCTGGTCGAGCAGGACCTCCACCCCTGGCACAATGCGCTGGATCAGGTCGCCCGGGGGCTGGGCGGTGTTGGTGACCACATGAATACTGGCCGAGGCCGCAATGGTCTTTTGGGCGTCCAGCAGGGCCGCGCGCGCGTTTTCGCGCCAGTTCAGCGTATGGCCCGCGCCCAGGGCGGCCTTGCCCGCGCGGGCAAGGCTTGCCAGTTGGGCGGAGGCGGCCAGTGCTGGGGTCAGGCCCGCATTATGGGCTGCCGCGCGTGCGAAAGCGCTGTCATTGTTGGCCCATTGTGTGAGCTGGCGCTCCAGGTCATGGCGCAGTTCCGTATGACCGGCGATAAAGGCCTGGGCCTCGGCGTTGAAGGTTTCGGCGTCAAGGCTGTCGGGGCTGGCTATGTCGGCCGGGGTGTTCAAAACCTGCAAGGTGGCGGTCTGTTTATGGCGTATCTGTAAAAATTCATGATTATGCGCGTAATTGCGCACGGGGGAGACCGCGCCAAGCAGCACTTCGGCCGCCTCCGTGTCACCTGGGGCCAACTGGTCCAGCATGTGCCTGGTATTGGTG
>CALCDN010000160.1 GCA_937900755.1 uncultured Acetobacter sp.
ACCCGGCACCCCCGGCGGCGGAAAGCGACCCCAGATTGCGGCACGACATACGCGGCATTATCTCACCCGCCATGCTCGCGGCCGAACAACTCTCGCTCAGCCAGGACCCCGCCATTGAAAAAGCCGCCACCACCATCAATGACTCACTGGACCGGCTGGCGGCCCGCCTTAAACAGCGCCGCACTGACTAGCCATGCGTCAAAGCCGGAGTTCAGGGCTGTTCTATCAGTTCAACCCTGTAGCCGTCCGGGTCTTCCACAAATGCGATAACGCGGGTTCCGAACTGGACTGGCCCCGCCTCCCGCACGACCTTGCCCCCGCCTGCGCGAATATGCTCCACAGTTGCAGCCACATCGGGTACGCCCACGGCAAAATGCCCAAAGCCTGAGCCTACGTCATATCCATCGTCCTGCCCCCAGTTATAGGTCAGTTCAATTTCCGCCTGTCCGGCTGCGTTCTCTGCAAACCCAATAAAAACAAGTGTATATTTGCCTTCGGGCACGTCCCTGCGCCGCAATTCGCGCATGCCGAGCGTGCTGTAAAACGCCAGGCTGCACTCAATATTGCGCACACGAACCATGGTGTGTAAAAAACTGGGCACGGCATATTCTCCCTTAACACTTAAGGCCTTACAGCCTGATTTCTACTGCGTGGATGGCGCGTATGTTCCAGGGTCTATGGCGATCAGGAACAAGCCCAACCGCTCCGCCTCCCGCTCGCAGGCCTGCCTGTCCGTCAGCAGGGTATTCCCCGCCTCAAACGCAACCCCGCGCAACCCCGCCGCGTGGGCGTTATGCAGCGTAAGCGGGCCTATGGTGGGCATGTCCGCTCTTTTCTCCTGCCCCGGCTTGAGCAGCTTGACCAGAACCCCACCCTCGCCCGGCTGGCGGCATGCACCCGCGCGCGCCAGCATGGCGTCCGTGCCCTCCATGGCCTCCACGGCCAGCACAACACCATTCTGCACCACACAGCCCTGCCCTATGTCCAGCCTGCCCAGAGCCTGAACAACGGACACGCCATGCCGGATATCCGCCAGAGCCTGCGCATCCGGCGCAAACCGGCCCAGAACCCCCGGCTGGGCAATGGAATGGGAAAGAAACTCGTGCGCACCTCGCACACAAAACCCCTCCTCGCCCAGAATCCGTACAAGGGCGGCCAGCAACCCGTCATCCCCCGCAAACAGGGCTTTGCCAAGGCGGGCCAGAATACGCGCCCCCTCGGCATCGGGGCATAGACTACGCAAGGAAGGACGGCGGACAGGCCCGATCAGCACCAGTTGCGAGCAGGCATGGTCGCGCAGGAGGCCTAATATGCGCCCGGCCGCGCCAAGGCGCACATATGCATGCGGCCATGGGGCCAGAACATCAGGCTCGGCAAAACCTTCAAACCCGATGATAAAAACAGAAAACCCCGCCGCACGGGCAGCTTCCGCCACTCTGGCTGGCAGGGGGCCACCCCCCGCCAGAATACCAACTGCTGTTGGCGCGGCACTCACGCGCCTTCGGTTTCGGCCTGGTCAGCAGCACCGCCGCGTGCGGGGCGCACCAGACCCCGATGGCTGGGGGCGTCAATAAAGCTCAGGATTTCCCCGATACGGCCATCCCCGGCAAATTCCTGGCGCACCTGCTCAAGACGGGTCTGAAAAGACACATCGCCACAGACCTTGGGGTACAGGGTAAAAAAGGCTTTGCGCATCCGGTGAATTTCGGCGGACTGCACGCCATTGCGCCGCAACCATATCCAATGCAGGCCAATCAGCCTGGCCCGGTTACCCAGCACACTCCCATAGGGAATGATATCGGCCTCCACCCCGGCCACGCCACCTACTAAAGCGGCGTGGCCAATCCTGACAAACTGATGGATGGCGGCCGAACCCATGATCCGCGCATCGTTCCCGATTGTCACATGGCCACCCATGACCACGTTGTTGACAATGATCACGCGGTCACCCAGCACACAATCATGCGCAACATGGGCATTGGCCATGATGAGCACATCCTGACCAACCCGCGTTATGCCAGAGCCCGTGGCGGTTCCCCTGTGAATGGTGACATGCTCACGCACGACCGTGCGCGCGCCCACCTCGCACCGTGTTGGCTCGCCTTTGTATTTCAGGTCCTGCGGCGCCATACCCACAGTACAGAACGGAAAATAGCGTGAATACGCACCCAGGTGCGTATGCCCGTCCACGACAACGTGAGAGATCAACTCAACCCCGTCATCCAGAACCGCATTGGGCCCAACAGTGCACCACGGACCAATGACCACGCCCTGGCCCAGCACAGCCCCCGGGGCTACCAATGCCGTTGGGTGAATACGTGTCTGCCTGGCTTCCTCTACTGCGTGCACCACTTCAGTTCCTTATATTCCGCCTGCCCGGCAACACACAGCTATAGGCTTCCGCTTCAGCGACACATGCGTGCACAAGCAAACAGAATTGAAGCCTATATTGACCCAACCAGCACACCAAGTGCTCATAATCAGCCCATGATCATGGCGCTAAAGGTTGCTTCCGCCACCACAACGCCGTCAACACGGGCCTCGCCACGGAACTTCCACACATTTGAGCGATGCCGTTCCTTGACAACATGAATACGCAACTGGTCACCCGGTTCCACCGGACGGCGGAATTTTGCGCCTTCGATCGTCATGAAATAGACAAGCTTGCCCTCGAACGCCTCACCCAATGACAGGACAACCAGTGTTGCCGCAGTCTGGGCCATGGCTTCGACAATCAGCACGCCGGGCATAACAGGCCGCCCCGGGAAATGCCCCGGAAAAAACGGTTCATTCACCGAGACGTTCTTGATACCTGTCGCCTCTTCCCCCAGGACAATATTTTCCATCCTGTCGATCAGGAGGAAAGGATACCTGTGAGGAATCGCCTGCATGATACGGTTGACATCAATACTTGCGATTGTCTGGCCGTCCTGCCGGGATTCTTGTTGTGTCTCCACGTCCCCTAAACCACCCTCTGTACCGGACCATATCCGGGATAAGTTCATACCTTGTCTGAATCGCCCTTGGCCGACCCAGACGCTTTTTTCGCCAACTTGCGCAGCACCGCCACGTTACGGAAAAACTCCCGGAACGGCATGGCTGGGCTGCCTATGACATCTGCTCCACGCTCAACATCGGACATAACGCCACACTGCGCACCAATCCGCGCCTTGGCGCCGATGCGGATATGGCCGATAAGCCCGGCCTGAGCGGCAACCGTCACATAGTCTTCCAGCACTGTTGAACCGGAAATACCAGCCTGCGACACCACAATACAGCAACGCCCCAGTTGGGCGTTATGCCCGATCTGGACCAGATTATCGAGCCGCGAACCCGCGCCAATAAGCGTGTCATTAACCGAGCCACGGTCAATGGTGCTGTTGGCGCCAATTTCCACGTCATGTTCGATAATCACACGACCAAGCTGGGGCACTGTCTCGAACCCTTCAGGCCCGATAGCAAACCCGAACCCGTCCTGCCCAATGCGCGCACCGGGCAGAATGGTCACACGGTCGCCCACCAGAGCGTGGGAGAGCGTGACCATGGCGCCAATGCGGCACTCCGCACCAAGGCGCACACCATCACCCAGCACCGAGTGGGAGCCGACAATACTGCCCGCACCCACTTCCGCAGCAGCGCCAATAACCACAAACGGCCCCACTTCCGCCGTGGGGTCCACCACCGCGGACGGGTCCACCACCGCGGAGGGATGGATACCAGCCTTGCTGAGCGACCGTGGATGAAACAGCCGGGCAATACGTGACCACGCCAGATAGGGCGTGGCGGTTACGAGTGCCGCGCAATGCGCTGGCACTTTTTCCGCAAAGGCGGGTGCCACAATAACCAGCCCCGCCTCGGTATGTTCCAAAAGATGGGCATACCGGCGGTTATCCAGAAAACTGACATCGCGCGCACGGGCCACCTGCAAAGGTGCAATGCCCGCATAACCCTCCTGCGGAAAGCCCCCCTGCCGTGGGGGGCGCAGATCAGCACCGGCCGCCTGTGCCAGTGCCGCTGCATCGAATGGTCCGACACGCGCAAAAAAACGCGGATCAGCCGGGCCGGAGGAAGCCCTGCAATCCACCATTCTTATTTTTTCCCGGCAGGAGCCGGAGCGGCGGCAGGAGCAGGCCCGGAGCCAACCACCTGCGGATCGCCATCAGCAGTTGTTGGCATTTTGCCGGATTTTGCCAGTTCTTCCGGGTCCACGTTTGCATCGGGGATAAAGACGCTGGGCAGGATCTTGTTCAGGTCCGCGGCCACTTCGTTGGTAATGTCCTGGCCATCCACATGCAGGGCGACCTGCTCGCTGTGCAGCACAAGATTCATGCCATGAGCCGAAGACACTTTCTGGATGACCTGCACCAGTTCGCGTTCAATCTGCCCAAGGGAAACCTGAGCTGCTTCCTGAATGATGCGGTTACGGTTCCGAAAATCCCGCTGCGCCTTCATGACCTTGGCCTGCAGGCTGCGTTCACGGGTCTGGATCTGGTCTGATGTCAGGGATTTGGCCTGGGCCTGCAACGTCTGCTGCTCGTCACGCCAGCCAGCCTGCTCACGCTGCAAATCCTGCGCCAGTGCATCGCGGCGGCCACCGAGTACCCGCTCCACCTGCATGGCAGCAGACGTCTGGCGCATGACACCAGATACACTGATCACACCGATAATGGTGGTGGGAGGGGGTGCTTCCTTGGCAATTTCAGGCGCCGTGGGAATGGGGGGCAACGGCAGAACCGGCGGAGCCTGATCAGCCGCTTCCTGGCTGTCAGCCGCAGGGGCGGGAAGAGCAACCGGAGCAGGAGCCGCGTTATGCCCCGCAGGATGCGGAGCTTGTGCCGCGGGCTGGCTTTTGGGAACAAACCAGCCACTCCCGCCTTCCGCCTGGGCGGCAGGGATAAGAGCTACGGAAAAAGAAAGACAAACAGCCCCCAGAAGGGCGGCTTTGGAACTGAAACGCATCATTACCTCAGAATTGCTGGCCGAAGCCGAAGCGAAGGAGCTGTGTGCGGTCATTATAACTGCGTCTGATCGGCACACCAAGGTCAATATTCAACAGACCAAACGGACTTTTCCACGAAAAGCCTGCGCCCGCACTCACACGCGGGCTGACCATATCACCCGATATGGCCGTATAGTTCGCACCATCGGTCACAGGGTTGGTGTACAGCTGCTTGACACGCACCCCGGCCACACTCCCCATATCCACGAACGTACGCCCCCCCACGCCCATCTCTGTCAGGAAGGGAATGGGGAAGTTCAACTGGGCAGACGCATTGTACATAAAGCGCCCACCAATCAGATCTTCGGACTGATGGTCCAGGTTCCCAACGCTTCGTGGGCCAGCACCCCCATCGAGGAAGCCGCGCAGGCTGTTACCACCCAGATAGAAGTTATCGATAACATCGTGGCGGCCGTTGCTGCCCCAGTCCGCCAGATACCCCGCACCACCGCGGAACGCGATCGTCCAGTTGTGGCTGTTGGTCAGGTCATCAAGGGGAATATAGTACCCGCCGTTAATTTTACCACGAACGTAGTCTTCATCCCCACCGATACCGGCAAAGTCGCCCCCGATCGAGACAAAATAACCGCTATGCGGCTGCATGCGATTGTCACGCCGGTCATACATGATGGTTGTACTGATCTGGGAGAGAAGTGACTGGCCTTTCTGGTCCTGAATATAGGGAGAGGACTCACTCCACATATCCCCGACCCAACGACGGATCAGGCTGTAGTTCCAGGACTGGGAGAGGTAGCGGTTATACGAATACCCCATGCGCAGGGTAATCCCGTAACGGCCTTCCGAATAGTTCTGGTAGGTCTGATAGTTGTTTTCAATGAAGAAAATATCAGCCCCGACAACCATGTTGCGCCCCAGAAAAACCGGGTCCGTTATGGAAATATCAGCCTGTTTCTGGTAATATGAAACCGTTCCCGAGAATCCGGCATCAACCCCCGTGCCCAGCAGGTTGTGCTGCTTGAGCCCGACGTTACCGATAATCCCGACGTCCGTTGAATACCCACCACCAAGCGAAAATTCGCCAGTCGGTTTTTCCACAACGTTAACAGCCACGTTGGCGCGGTCCGGGGAGGAGCCGGGCGTGTCCTTCACGTCAACGCTCTTGAAGTAGCCCAGGTCCTGGACCCCTTCCTTGGCGTATTTTTTATAGCTGGTCGTGTAGGGGTCACCCTCGGCGAACGGAAGCTGGCGACGGATGACATTGTCCTGCGTAATGGTGTTACCGTTAATATCAATCCGCTCGATGTAGCGGCGCGGGCCTTCGCTTACGTCAAAGAGCAGGTTGACAATCCGCTTTTCAGGATTGCGGGCAATGGTCGGGCGCACCACCGCAAAGGGGTGCCCCTGCGACTGAAGCAGTTCCTCTATGTCCGTTGCATTGTCCTGCACGGCCTTGCCGTCATACCACTGGTGTGGAAACAGCTCGACGTATTTACGCAAGGACTTGGCGGGCACGTGGCGCAGGCTGGAGCGGATATCCACCTTGCCCAGGCGGTAGCGTATGCCTTCATCCATGGTAAAGGTAATGTAGAAGGATTTGCGATCAGGCGAGAGTTCGCCCTTTACGTCCTTGATCTGAAAATCAACGTACCCGTTATGCAGGTAGAACCGCCGCAGCAGTTCGCCGTCATATTTCACGCGTTCGGGGTTATATTCATCAGACGAGCCCAAAAAGTGGTACCAGGCCGTTTCCTTGGAGGAAATGGCAGCAGCAAGCGCGGCTTCGCTGTAGGCCTTGTTCCCGACAAACGCGATCTTGCGAATTTTTGTATTCGGGCCTTCATTGATCTGGAAGATCACGTCCACACGGTTATGCGCCAGACGCACGATCTGGGGAGTAACCACAGCGGCAAAGCGCGACTTCTGGGCATAAACCTCCAGAATACGCTGCCGGTCATCCGCCGTTGTTTCCGCCGAGAACACCGCGCGCGGACGCAGGGAGAGCACCTTGCGCAGGTCCTCGTCCTTGGCGGCATGGTTCCCCTCGAACACGATCCGGTTGACGATCGGGTTTTCCTTCAGCTTTACGAGCAGGGTGCTGCCCTCGCGCCGCAGGGTCACGTCCTTGAACAGCCCTGTTGCGTACAGGGTTTTCAGGGAACGATCGAGATCGTCCTGCGTAAACGGGTCTCCTGCACGGACAACCATGTAGGACAAGACGGTATTCGTCTCGATGCGGGTATTGCCTGAGACACGTATCTCATCAATCACGCCAACGGGAGCTGGTTGCGCGGGCAGAGCATCGGGCTGTGGCCCGGCATTTTCGGAATCGCCCTGGGGCGATTCAACAATAGCTGCTGGTGCCTGCGTGTCCGGGTTCTGGGCAGCCATGGCTACCCGTCCCTCGATCAGGAAAAAAGGCAACATGCAGACAGAAACGAACAGGGCCGAACGTTTACCCGCCAAGATCTGCCTCCCTCCATCCGGGTCGGTTCAGCACGGAAGCCCATCCTCCGTTCTCGTCTCGCCCGCAAGGGACGTATCCGAATTTACCCTTGTCACGCAAGCCTTCCCTTCCAGTCCAGTTCACTATCATCCCGCGAGCGATGCAACCCACCTGAACAACCCGAAGCTGGACAGATCATTGAACGTCGAAAACAGAAACAGACCCGCCAGCAAGGCAAACCCGGTCTGGAAACTAACCTCTTGCACCCGCTTGGAAACCGGACGTCCTCTTATTGCCTCTATGGCATAAAAAACCAGACGTCCACCATCAAGAAGTGGAACGGGAAAGAGATTGATAAGACCCAGATTAACAGACAGCAGCGCCATGAAGGACAGCAGGCTGGCAAAGCCATATTGCGCGACCTGCCCCGACAGCTGCGCGATCTTGAGCGGACCGCCCAAATCCCGCGCCGTATGCTGGCCACTGAATATCTGCCAGACGCCAGCCAGCGTCTGCACCGCGGTCTTCCATGTGGCCTGCGCGCCCGCTGCAATGGCCTGTGGCAGCGGCAGGGCCTTGCCCGGCTCAACAGCGAACACCACGCCCAGAAGGCCCCGTGCAGCCCCGCCCGCATGCGAATCCTGCGTTGTGCCAATGGTCACCGGCACGTCCAGTTGCTGGCCATTGCGCTGCACCAGCAGCGTGGTCTTCTGCCCCGGCACCTGAGCCACAGTTGCCTGTGCGTCCTCCACGCCCGCCACGTCATGCGTGCCAATGCGCAAGATCACATCGCCCTTCTGCAAGGCCGCGCCCTGCGCCGCGCTTCCGGGCATGACCGAGGCGACCTCGTTGCGCACATGCGGCTGACCCGCCGTGGCGAAAAGCAGCACGAACAGCGCAAAGGCCAGGATGAAATTGAAAACCGGCCCGGCCAGAATGACAATGGCCCGCGACAGGACCGATTTGTCATGGAAGGTGCGCCCTTGAATCCAGGCCGCTTTCTGCTCTGGCGTGGCGTCTTCGGGGTCATCAAACCCGTGGGGGCGCACATATCCTCCCAAGGGAATCGGGCAGACACGCCATTCCGTCCCGCTTTTGTCCCGCCATTTGAACAGGGCGGGGCCAAACCCGAGCGAGAACACCTCCACATGCACGCCACGCCAGCGCGCCGCGAGGTAATGCCCGAGTTCGTGGAAGGTAACGAGAACGCCCAACACAAAAACGAAGGAAATCAGGGTGCGTAGATAATCGTGTATCATCATTCCTCCGATATCGGGACTGAAGGCGCTTTTCTCAAGCGGCCACAGCGGCAATCTGGTGCAGGGCAACGCGCCGGGCCTGTGCATCCCAATGCAGCACGGCCTCCAGCGTATCGGCCGGTGGGGCGCCGAGTTCGGTCATGGTGTCCTCCACCACACGGGCGATATCCAGGAACCCGATCCGTTCTTTAAGGAACGCCTCAACCGCAATCTCATTGGCGGCAGACAGAATGGCCGGAACAGCCTTGCCGGCCCGCAGGGCCTGCCGCGCCAGACGCAGGGCGGGAAAGCGCACTTCGTCTGGCGCAATAAACTCCAGCGTTCCAAACGCCGCAAGGTCCAGTCGGCTGGACGTGGTGGCCATGCGCTGCGGCCACGCCAGTGCATGGGCGATGGGAATACGCATGTCCGCCGAGCCCATCTGGGCGATCAGGCTGCCATCGGTGTACTGCACCATGCCGTGCACCACGGACTGGGGGTGGACCAGCACGTCAATCCGGTCTTCCGTCAGGCCAAAAATACGCGCGGCCTCAATAATTTCCAACCCCTTGTTGAACATGGTGGCGGAATCGATGCTGATCTTGGCCCCCATGCTCCATGTCGGGTGCTTGAGCGCCTGTGCCGGAGTGGCCGCACGCATGACATCAAGAGATGCGTTGCGGAAGGGACCGCCTGAAGCCGTGAGAATAATTTTTTCAACCTGGTCGGCCTGCCGGTCCGCCATGGACTGGAAAACAGCATTATGCTCAGAATCGACCGGCAGGAGCGTGGCCCCCGCATCCTGCACCGCGCGGAGCATGACATCGCCTGCGCAGACCAGCGCCTCCTTGTTGGCCAGAGCGATGCTGTTGCCGTTTTTAACAGCCGCCAGGGTGGGCTCCAGCCCGGCGGCACCGGTAATGGCGGCCATTGTCCAGTCCGCTGGCAGGGCGGCGGCCTCTATGACCGCCTTGCGGCCACAGGCCACCTCAACCCCGCTGCCCGCCAGAAGCTCCTTGAGTTCGGCATATGCGCCCTCATCAGCCAGAACGGCCAGCTCGGCCTTCAGGCTCCGGGCCTGTTCGGCCAGCCTGGCGGCATTTTTGCCCCCCACCAGCGCGCGCACCCGAAACTGGTCACGCGCCTGCTCCAGCAGATCCACGGTGGAGCAGCCAATGCTGCCGGTAGTTCCCAGAACGGTTACGGTTCTCATGCTCTGTCTTTCACACCCGAAAAATAACACACACCCCGACCCCACAAGTCGGAAAACAACAACAGGACTACCCCGGCATGCCCGTGACAAGACCATGGACAAGGTCCTGCACGCGCGCGCTCCAAAATGGCGCGCCAGGCACAAAAAGGGAGATGGCCGCGGCAACCGGTGCCGCAATGACCAGACCATCAAACCGGTCCAGCAGGCCGCCATGGCCTGGCAGCAACGTGCCAGAATCCTTGACCCCCAGAGCCCGCTTCATGGCACTTTCGGCCAGGTCACCTGCCTGGGCGGACAGGCCCAGCACACCGC
>CALCDN010000161.1 GCA_937900755.1 uncultured Acetobacter sp.
CGCCAGTTGAAGGCGGGGCGGCGGGCACGGCGCCGGGAACACCGGCTCCGCCCAGCCCACCGGGCCTTCTGGTGCCTCCCACTCCCCCCAGACCTGCCACGCCCGATACGGCCAATCCGTTCCAGCCGGAGAGTGGTGGAGCATATTAAGTGCCGGGTTTGAAGCCGTCATGATCGTCAGGTGGCGCCGCCCGTGGCATGTGGGCTTTGGCGGTGCTGCAAACAGGAAATAAAGAGGTGCGTTGTGTTTGGTTCCTCCTTTGCACAGGACAACCGTTTTAAAATCCCCCCCCTGAGCCAGACAGCATTTTTGCTGGATTTTGACGGTACTCTGGTGGACATAGCCCCAACGCCCGAGGCGGTGGTGGTGCCCCCTGACCTTTTGGAAATCCTGACCCACCTGCGTGCTGCCTGTGGGGATGCGCTGGCGATTATTTCCGGCCGCCCGATTGACCAGATCGACCAGTTTTTAGGGGATGTTCCGTTTGCCGTCGCGGGCGAACATGGCGTGGCCATTCGCCACCGCCCCGGTGGTCCTGTGGAGCGGGCCGTGCTGCCGAGCATGCCGCAGCGCTGGCTTGTGCAGGCGTCCGACCTGCTGGCGACCCTGCCGGGCACACGGCTGGAGCATAAGCAGGGTGGTTTTGTGCTGCACTACCGCGCGGCACCGGAAAAGGCGGAAGTCCTGCGCCAGACGGCGGAACGCTGGGTGCGCGAATCCGATGGCGCGTTTACGCTCCAGGCCGCCAAGATGGCGTGGGAAATCCGCCCGACCGGAGTGGACAAAGGATATGCCGTGTCCTTGCTGATGGAAACGGCCCCTTTTGCCGGGCGCAAACCCGTGTTTGTAGGGGACGATGTGACCGATGAGGACGGCATGGCCGCCGTCCACCGCATGGGCGGGGACTTTTTTCGTATTCCCGCTGATTTTCCAACGCCATCGGTATTCCGGGCCTGGTTGGCCTCCCTTGTCACGGGGAGGGGGTGAGGCATGCAAAGGCTGGTCATTGTTTCCAACAGGGTACCAGCAGTACGTGACCGCAAACAGCCTGCGGGTGGTCTGGCTGTTGCTCTCAGGGATGCCATTCGGGAGCATCCGTGCCTGTGGTTCGGGTGGTCTGGCCAGCAGATAGGCGGGGACTGCGCGGACAGGGCACTGGGTGTGGATACGGTAGGGAATGTGACCTACGCGACCATAGGGCTGACGCAGAAGGAATATAACGGGTTTTACCAGGGGTATTCCAACGGCATCCTGTGGCCGCTGTGCCATTACCGTGCCGGGCTTATGCATTATAACCGGCATGACCAAGAGGTTTACGCCAGCGTCAACACGCTGTTCGCCACCCAACTGGCCCCCCTGCTTGAACCCGATGATATGGTCTGGGTGCATGACTACCACCTGTTCCCGCTTGGCAAGGCCCTGCGGAACCTGAACGTCAAGGCGCGTATCGGCTTTTTTTTACATATTCCGTTTCCGCCATGGAGCCTGATGCGCGCCCTGCCCGAAGCCGCCGCCCTGCTGCGCGCCCTGCGTGCGTATGACGTGATTGGCGTGCAGACCGAAGATGATGCACGGAATATGAATGAGGCCTTCCTGGTTCTGGGTATTCCGGCAAGGGCGCGTGTTTTTCCCATTGGCATCGACCCGGACGGTTTTGCCGCCTGCGCGCGCGAGGGGCAGACGTTGCCACAGGTGCAGCGCTTGCGGCAGGACCTGCGCGGCATGCCCCTGATTATTGGCGTGGATCGTATGGATTATTCCAAGGGTCTGCCAGAGCGCCTGCGGGGGTATGACACGTTTCTCAAGCGCTACCCCGAATACAGGGGCAAGGTTGAGTACCTCCAGATCACCCCTGTCTCACGCGGGACTGTGCCCAAATACCAGAGCCTGCGCTCCGAGCTGGACCAGATTGTGGGCCATATCAACGGCACCTACGGCGAATTCGACTGGACACCCGTGCGCTACCTGACGCACCCGCTCCCGCGTGAACTGCTGGCGGCTTTTTTCCAGGTGTCCAGCGCAGCCCTTGTCACCCCCTTGCGAGATGGCATGAACCTTGTGGCCAAGGAATATGTGGCCGCCCAGCTTTCCACCAATCCCGGCACGCTTATTTTGTCCCGCTTTGCAGGGGCGGCTGCGGATATGGAGGATGCGCTGCTGGTCAACCCGCATGATTCTGATGAAATTGCGACAGCCCTGCACAAGGCGTTAAGCATGTCCGGCTCCGAGCGGCGGGTACGTTGGGAGCGGTTGCGTTCGGATGTCTGGCGCGTGACAGCGGCAAGCTGGGCGCGGTCGTTTATTGCGGCGCTGTCTGAGGTCCGAACAGCATGAAAAAAACCATGCGGCTGAGCACGGTTGCGCTTACCATGATCCTGGCGGGTTTTTCCGCTCTGGGCGTAGCATGGTGGGTGCAGCATCAGCTTGGAATCATGCCATGTGAACTCTGCCTGTGGGAACGCTGGCCGTGGCGGGTGCTCATTGTGCTGGGGGGTGTGGCTCCTGTGCTGCCCGCTCGGCTGGGGCGAAGTGTCTTGTGGCTGTGCGCGCCTGTTCTGCTTGTGGCCGAAGGGCTTGCACTCTGCCACGCGGGTGTTGAGTGGAAGTGGTGGCCAAGCCCGTTCCCGGCCTGCCATGCGGCGCATGTTGTGGGGCATACCCTGGCCGAACGCTGGGCGTCCATGCCGCTTGTGCCGTCCAAACCGTGCGATGCGCCGACGTACCTGCTCCCCGGTGTGCCTGTTTCCATGGCGGTTATGGGGGGTGTGTTCGCGTTTGCCGTGTTTGTTGTGTGGGGCGTGGGGATGGCGCGCAGCAAGAAGATCAGGCGGTTTTAAAATCTTTCAGGATTTTTCGCGCGCAAGACATCTGGATTTTGCGCGACGGACGAAAAATTTCATGTTTTGGAAAAGAGTTTTATCAGGGCTGGTTCTGCGCGCGCATAATGGTCTGTGCAATCGTATAAAGGCGCGCGCTGGCCTGTTGGCCAAGCTGGCTGATTTCCTCATAACTGAACCAGCGCACCTCCTGCGCATCGTCACCTGCAATGGGGAGCGCCAGGGCTGGCTGGGGTTCGGTGCATAGTACGGCCAGAATAAGGTAGTGAAAAGCCAATGTGCCATCGGGCGCATAATGCACACTGTCAAAAACATCAATCAAGGATGTTGCCTGTGCTGGAATGGATGTTTCTTCCATGAGCTCACGCTCGGCGGCACGGAAAAATGCCTCACCCCCTTCCACCTTGCCGCCGGGAAAACCCCATAGCCCCGCATCGGGTGCGTTGGAGCGCCGGACAAGCAGAAAATTGCAGCCACGGCGGACAATGGCCAGCACACCAGCACGAGGGAACACAGAAGGGGTGTGAGCGTTCATGATGATGTAGTGTAGGGTGCCCTGCATGCAGGTCAACCCATCTTTGCAGTAAAATACTGCATCTCTGTCCAGATGCGGTGTTTAATGCATGAAATGTGACAAGAGTGCCGTAACCGGCCTGTTGGCAAAAAAGTTTAGAGTCAGGGAGAGTATGACGTGACGGCGGAGTTCATAACAATTGAAGGTATTCCCAAACCTGCCTCGCGTGTTGCGTTGGGTACGTGGGCCATGGGTGGCTCCATGTGGGGTGGCGCGGATGATGATAACGCCGCAAAAACGATAGATAAGGCGCTCGATGTTGGCATCAATCTGATTGACACCGCACCGGTCTATGGTTTTGGTCACTCGGAGGAAATTCTGGGCAAGGCGCTGGAAGGACGTCGGGACCGGGTTGTGCTGGCGACCAAGGTGGGGCTGAACTGGAAAGATGGCCATGTGTTCCGTGATAGCGGAAAGGCGCGGGTTGAGGCCGAGCTTGACGCCTCGCTCAAGCGCTTGCGCACGGACCATATCGACCTTTATCAGGTGCATTGGCCAGACCCCAAGACCCCGTTTGAGGAAACCGCGCGCGCGCTTGAAAAAAGTGTGCGAAGTGGCAAGGTCCGCGCTCTTGGTCTGAGCAATTTCTCGCCCGGGCAGATGGACGAGTTTCGTAAATTTGCCTCGGTTGCGGCTATCCAGCCACCGTACAACCTGTTCGAGCGTGAGATTGAACGGGACATCCTGCCTTATGCGCTCAGCAACAGTCTGGTGGTCCTGGCCTATGGTCCGCTGTGCCGGGGGCTTTTGTCTGGCAAAATGACGGCGGGGCATGTGTTTGGGGGGGATGACCTGCGCAAGGTGGACCCCAAGTTCCAGCAGCCCCGTTTTGACCAGTATCTGAACGCGGTTGAAGGGCTTAAAACCATTGCGGAACAGCATGGCAAAAGCCTGCTCGCCCTTGCCATTCGCTGGGTGCTGGACCGTGGGCCGACAATTGCCCTGTGGGGCGCGCGAAAACCCGAGCAGATCACAGGGGTGCAAGACGCCTTTGGCTGGACGCTGAGCAAGGGCGACATGGCCGCCATTGACGCGGTTCTGGACAAGGCCATTACCGACCCCGTGGGGCCGGAGTTCATGGCGCCGCCCGCGCGGGCGTGAGTCTGGCCCGCCACTGCGTTATGGCGCCCCGCTTCAGGCATTTGCGGGCATTATGGGCCATTGCGTGTGTTGGCGGGCACAGGTCCCTTGCATAGGGGCGCAGACTTGCCCATCTTGTTGGGCATGGGTGCTTCATCTTCCTCTTCCGCCGCACAGCCTTCGCGTGGCAAAAAACGGGCTTCTCTGAGCGAGCGGGCCGCCAGCCTGCCGCCGGTCACCTTTGTGCCGGACCGGCAGTCGCCCCGTCCGCGCCTGCGCAGGATGGAGGTTGTCTCCGAGTATGACCCCGCGGGGGACCAGCCACAGGCGATCAAGGAACTGGTCGCCGGGGTGGACGGGCAGGAGCGCGACCAGGTTCTGTTGGGGGTTACGGGGTCGGGCAAGACCTTCAGCATGGCCAAGGTGATCGAGGCCACCCAGAAGCCCACCCTTATTCTGGCTCCCAACAAAACACTGGCCGCACAGCTCTATGGGGAGATGAAACAGTTTTTCCCCAATAACGCCGTGGAATATTTTGTCAGCTACTACGACTATTACCAGCCCGAAGCCTATGTGCCGCGCTCGGATACCTATATTGAAAAAGACAGCCAGATTAACGAGCAGATTGACCGCATGCGCCATGCGGCCACGCAGGCGCTGCTCGAACGCAACGATGTGATTATTGTGGCCTCCGTCTCATGCATTTACGGTATTGGCTCGGTGGAGACCTACTCCCGCATGGTGGTCAAGCTGGAGTTGGGGGGCGAGATCGACCGCGACAAGCTGATTAAAAGCCTGGTGGAACTGCAATACCGCCGCAACGATGCGGCCTTTGCGCGTGGCGCGTTTCGGGTGCGGGGGGAGAGTGTGGATATCTTTCCCGTGCAGAACGAGGACCGGGCATGGCGTGTCTCCCTCTTTGGCGACGAGGTGGATGGCATTATCGAATTTGACCCGCTGACCGGTGATAAAACGGCCGATCTGCAGGAAATCACCATTTACGCCAACAGCCATTACGTCACGCCACGTCCAACGCTTAACCAGGCCATAAAGGGCATAAAGCACGAACTGCGCGCACGACTGGACGCGTTTACCAAAGACGGCAAGCTGCTCGAAGCCGAGAGGCTGGACCAGCGCACCACGTTTGATCTGGAAATGCTGGAAACAACAGGTGTGTGCAAGGGAATTGAGAATTACTCCCGCTACCTTTCGGGTCGTAAGCCGGGTGATCCGCCACCAACCCTGTTTGAATACCTGCCTGAAGACGCCTTGCTGATTGTGGATGAAAGCCACGTGACCGTACCCCAGATCGGGGGCATGGAGCGTGGAGACTTTGCCCGTAAATCCATTTTGTCGGACTTCGGGTTTCGCCTGCCTTCCTGCCTGGATAACCGGCCCCTCAATTTTGTGGAATGGGATACGTTTCGTCCGCAGACCATTTTTGTCAGCGCAACACCTGGTCCGTGGGAGATGGAGCGCACGGGCGGTGTGTTTGCCGAGCAGGTTATTCGCCCCACCGGTCTGATCGACCCTGTAACGGTCATCCGCCCCGTGGAACATCAGGTGGACGACCTGCTGGCCGAATGTCGCGAGACCATAGCCAAGGGTAGCCGCGTGCTGGTGACCACCCTGACCAAGCGCATGGCCGAAGACCTGACGGATTACATGAACGAGGCGGGTATTCGGGTCCGTTACCTGCACTCCGATGTGGATACGCTCGAACGGATCGAAATCATTCGTGACCTGCGCATTGGCGCGTTTGACGTGCTGATCGGCATCAACCTGCTGCGAGAGGGGCTGGATATTCCCGAATGTTCGCTGGTGGCCATTTTGGATGCGGACAAGG
>CALCDN010000162.1 GCA_937900755.1 uncultured Acetobacter sp.
GCGCGGGGGCTGGCCGGGCTACGCCACGGGTGTTGTGGCTGCGCGGTCTGGCCAGTTCAATCCTGTGGGGCATGGTTTTGGACGCACTCCTCCCTCACGCATGGTTTTGCGGGGTAGGAATCATCAGCCAACGGGGCGGTTCGATTCCGGGTGCCAGAATCAGGCAGAGTCCATTGCCACACCCAGTATGGAGAAAACCCGCAAGGCAAGTCAATCCGGCCTGTGGGGACTATTTTTAAACCATATCTCGATATATCTTGACTTACGATATATCGGAACCTATATCGGAAATATGAAACACAAAAACAGACACGCAGGCGGACGGAACCGCCACAAGTTTTTTGCTCCCGAAGGTCTTGCCAGCCTGGATGGCGGGGACCGCCATCACCACCACCACCACCGGGGTGGTGGCGGGCGGCGGGGTGGGCGCCACCGGCTGTTCGATTACGGGGAGATGCGTCTGCTCGTGCTGAGCCTGATCGGGGAAAAACCGACCTACGGGTACGAACTCATCAAAACCATCGAGGACAAGTTCGCAGGGAGCTACACGCCCAGCCCGGGTGTGATCTACCCCACGCTCACATGGCTGGAGGAGGCCGGTCACATCCGCCCTGCCGAAAGCGAGGGGCGCAAGACGTACCACATCACGCCGGAGGGGGAGGCTTTTCTGGCCGCCAACCGCGCGGGGCTGGACGAAATTCTCTCCCGCGCGGCAAACGCCCTGACGCAGGACCACGGCGGTCGGCGCAATGCGCCAGTGCCCGTGGTGCGCGCGATGGAAAACCTGAGGACCGCACTGCGGCTGAGGCTGCGCAACGGTGGGCTGGACCCGCAGGAAGCGGAAAAAATAGCGGCGCTCCTGGACGAAGCCGCCCGTGCAATCGGGCAGGAATAACCTCGGCGACCCCATAGGCAAGGAGCACACCGGCATGCAAAAGCCCGGTCATGGACAGACTTGGCCCGAAGCCCCCACAATCGAGCGGGTGCGCCATTCTCTGCGTAGACGCAACCTGAGCGTGGAGGCCGTGGAACGCCTGACCCCGCATATGCTCCGCATCACCCTGAGCGGGGCGGACATGGCGGATTTTACCAGTGTGGCGCCGGACGACCATATTAAAATCTTCTTCCCCGGAGCGAACGGGGGCGAGGTGCGCAGGGACTATACGCCCCGCAAGTTCAACCCCGAAACCGGTACGCTGGTGCTGGATTTTGTGGACCACCAGGCAGGCCCCGCCGCTACATGGGCCCAGAACGCCAAAGTGGGCGACAGGCTGGAAATCGGCGGTCCCAAAGGGTCACGCATCATTGCGGGCGAAGTGGCGCACTGGCTCCTTGTGGGGGACGAGACGGCTTTGCCCGCCATTGGCCGGTGGGTGGAATCCCTGCCCGCACAGGCGGATGTGACCACCCTTGTGGCGGTGCCGGGGGTGGAGGACCAGCAGGAGTTTGCAACCGCTGCCGCGCATGACGCGTACTGGGTGCATCGCCCCACGGAACTGGCGGACCAGGCGCAGGCCATTGTGGCGGCACTGGGCCATGTGCCCATTGAGGTGGGAACATTTGTCTGGGTCGGGGCGGAAGCCCACGTGGCCTCCGCCGTGCGGCATTACCTGCTGGAGGTGCGTTGCGTGCCTGTGCAGTGGGTCAGGGCGTCGGGCTACTGGATCATGGGGCGGCCTGGCGCCACGGTGCCGGACATGGAGGTCATGGAGGCCCTGGGCTGAGGAACATCCGAACAGGCTCTTGTGCTACGTGCTCCCGGGCCGGGTCCGGGGCGCGCCGTGGCCATGCGTGGCGGGGTTTTTTGTTGCTGGGGTGCCTGTTTGGGCGCAGGGTCGGGCCAAGCGACGCTGGGTGCCGGGCCGTGTTTTCCGCCCCACCCCATGCGTGCATGCGAACGCCAGCCGTGTTTGAGGGAAAAACAGACCATGCCCCAGTATATTGCCATGAACCGCTTTTTGGTGACGCCCGAAAACGAGGAGGCCTTCCAGCGGCGCTGGCTGGACCGCGAGGTTCTGCTGCGGACCGTTCCCGGCTTTGTCAGCTTTCAGTTTTTGCAAGGCTCCGAAAAAGATGGATGCAGGCTCTATGCCTCCCATACCGTCTGGGCTTCCTACGATGCGTTTGTGGGCTGGACCCAGTCCGAGCAGTTTCGTCAGGCTCATGTGGGGGCGGGGCAGGGTACGGCCCTGACCGCAGGCCCGCCCGTGTTCGAGGGCTTTACCGTCTTGCAGGATGTTACGGCCTGAATGTTGCGGCCTGAGCGGGGGCTGAGCCTGCCTGTGGTGTCTCTGGGGCGGGGGTTAGTTTGTGCGCTGGATCGTGGGGAGTTTGTTCTCTGTAATTTCCCACGCGTAATCGGCGTTCCAGACGGCCAGCAACTCATCAAGGTGGGTTGCGCACAAAATGGCCAGCCTGGGCTCAAAGCCGCGTCCGGCTTCTTGCTGCAAAATTTTCCTGACCGCCTCGGGCGTCCAGGAGTGCTTGTAGTTCCGTTTGGACAGGCATGCGTCAATTGTATCGGCAACGGATATGACCTGCACCCACAGCGGAATGTTCTGGCCCCTGAGCCCAAGCGGGTAGCCTGTACCGTCCCACCGTTCGTGGTGGAGCAAAGCCGCATCCATGACCTCACGCGGGAAGTCGTGCTCATACCATTGCAGCACGCCCAGCCCCAGCAGCGGGTGCTTGCGAATAATGCTTTTTTCTTCCGGGGTCAGCGGGCGGGGCGCGTGCAGGATGTCCCGCCCGGTGAGCACCTTGCCCGTGTCATGCAGTTCCCCGGCCAACTGGATAATATCCGGGTCCAGCCCAAATCCCGCCAGCTGATTGATGCGCACTGCCAGCAACCCAACGCGACGACCATGCCCGTTCTGGATATTGCTCACGCCCCTGATAAAATCCTGGTGGGGGAGTGAGGGTGGGGGAAGCGTTCCGGCATCCCACATGGAGGCGATGGTACAGTCAGGCATACATAGGTTACTCGTGGAAATTGAATGTAATTTATTTGGATTTCGTTGGGGGATTTTATAATCAATAAAATTGGACGTAAACTCAGAAACAAAAAGATTACCAATAAAACATGGCGCTTCTGCACTGCAATTGTTGCAATGCCAAAAAAGGATTGCAGCCACGCGGGCCTGGAAATGCCGGGAATATCTTTGTAAAACCGTTTAAAATCAATTCGATAAATGTATATCTGCTGCGAGTGGGATGCTGCATCCCGTACCAATCCCCCCTGGGGGCAGGGGGGATTACAATCGGGTTTGCTGATTTATTCGTAATATAATGCGTTTTTTAAGAGGCGTGGTGTGTGGTTACAATGCGGTTGCGACCGTTGTTCTTGGCTTTGTAGAGGGCCTCATCCGCCTGGTGGATCAGCAGGCGGCTGTTGGTTTCGCCCTCGAAGGAGGTTACGCCACCCGAGAGGGTCACATTGACCTGATCATGCGAAGACAGGGTGAGTGGCTGTTCGGCCAGTGCGCGGCGGATACGTTCCGCACAGGCCAGCCCGTCCACCACCGTGGTTTCGGTCAGCACGATCAGGAATTCCTCTCCGCCATAGCGGAAGATAAAATCGTTGGCGCGCACGTTGGCGGCAATGATTTCGGCCACAAAACACAGCACCTCATCACCCACCAGATGACCATACCGGTCATTGATTTTCTTGAAGTGGTCGATGTCGAGAATAATCAGGCTGAACGGTTTTTCGTGTGTCAGGGCAAAGGTGATTTCGTTCTGGATGACCACGTCGAGGAACCGGCGGTTGAAAACCTTGGTCAGGGGGTCGCGGCCGTTTTCCACTTCTTCCAGATGCCGGAAGACGCGCCCGATCAAGAAGGTCAGGTTGGTAATGGTCTTGTGGAGTTCCGTTGCGAATTCGGAGGGAATAATCCCGCTTTGGTGAATGGCCAGGATCTTGGCGTCCAGGTCACGCACCTTGTTCTGGATTTCAATGGCCTCATGCGTGCCCTTGAACAGGCTCACGCCCTTATGGGTCAGCCACAGGCCGAATTCGGAGTCCGCTATGGTGGGCAGGTCCGCCGCATGCCCTTTGCACAGGCAGTAAAAAGCCTGTGTGCTCCACCCCGAAAAGGTGCTGATCTGCGTTTCCTTTTCGTAGGAAATATTGTGCCCAAGGGACACAAGGCGGAAGGCCTCGTCACTTTCAACCTTCTTGCGGAAGTTGATGTCATACGCCTTGATCATGAACTTGAAGGCAAAGTCCATCATGTTGCTCAGGTATATGATGGCGGTGATCACGTCGTCCTTGTCCGGCGTGGATGTCCGTATGCCCTCAATAAGTGCCTGTTTAATAATATAAATTCCGTACACAACAATATCGGTCGGAATTTCCAGCTGGGCATGGACCGCACCGACCCGGCACTGGAGTTCGCTCAGTTCCTCGGCCTGGTCGGCCTCGGTGGAGAACAGGCTCTGGATCCAGGACAGCAACTGGGGTCGCATTTTGACCTCAACAGTTTCATGTTCCAAAAAAATGGCCGCGCGTTCATGCCGGAAGAGCGCTCTATAAAACAGGTCCACACAGTGCGGGCCGTGATCCTGCACCACGGTTCGCAGAATTTGCCGAATGTGGACCGGGGTTTCGTTGATTGTCTCCTTCATTTGGTTCAGGGGAGATAAGGTAATGAATGAGGGAGACATGTGTTAACGGAACCCTTTGATAGAACTATATAAAATATGATTCGCTACGGAGTGTTGAAAACGTGGACAAGAACCATATCAGATGAGAAGCGCAACAGTATAATACCAAGCGCGATTGGAATACAAAGCACGGTCTGCGGTATTTATGCATATCACAACCACGAGGCCTGTGCGGTCATTGTGGCGCAACCGGTGCAGTGTGCGGGTTTATGGCATGATTCTTGCTTTTCACGTCCAGGCGGCAGGGGAATAAGGTGCTCCCGCCACGCATGGGGGGAATGTATACTGTAATGGTGTGGATGCAAGGGGGCGGTCCCTGTTGCGTAACGGTGTGCGGTGCTTATTTATTATTGATAATAATTCGCATTATCATCTATAACCGGCCAGCATCTTCCAACCACGGAGCATACCCGCATGCTGGTCCATATTCCCAATGTTCTGGACACGGAGGAGGTGGCGCGCTTTCGCCATATTCTGGAACAGCAAAGCTGGGTGGATGGCAAGGTAACGGCGGGCGAGCAGTCGGCCAAGGCCAAGTACAACCTCCAGATCCCCCAGGAAAGCGAGGCCGCCCGGTATCTGGGCGACCTGATCTTGCAGGCGCTGGGCCGTAATCCCCTGTTCCACAGCGCGGCCCTGCCGCTGCGCGTTTATCCGCCGCTGTTCAACCGCTATGATGAGGGCATGCAGTTTGACATGCATGTGGACAACGCAATCCGGCCGGTGCCGGGCACGGGGTTCCGGCTGCGGACGGATGTGTCCTCCACCCTGTTCCTGAGCGGGCCGGATGAGTACGATGGGGGGGAACTGGTCATTCAGGACACCTACTGCCAGCAGACGGTCAAGCTGCCTGCGGGCGATATGGTGGTGTACCCCTCCACCAGCCTGCATGCGGTCAGCCCCATTACGCGCGGGAGTCGCTGGGCCTCGTTCTTCTGGACGCAATCCATGATCCGCGAGGACACGCAGCGCGCGCTGCTGTACCAGTTTGACCGCTCCATTATGGAAACACGCAAAACCCTGCCCGACAACCACCCAGCCGTGCTGGGGCTGACCGCCACCTACCATAACCTCATGCGCCAGTGGGCCGATCTGTAGGCAGGCAGCAGCGACGAGGGAGCGCTTACGGGCCTGCCTGCTCGGGCACGTCCGCGCGGTGGCGCGGGGGAAGCAGGGGGCGGATACGGAGGTAGGCGTCCTGCTCCGTCTCATCCGGGGTCAGGCCAAGCCAGTGGGGTTTGCGGCGGATCATCCAGCCCAGCATGTGCGCACTGGCCCTGCGGCACAGGGCAAAGTCCTCTGCCAGCAGGGCAATGCCCAGTGGGAGCATCCACAGGCCAAGCACGGGCAGGAAAGAGAGCAGCCCCCCCGCAACCAGCAACATGCCCGCGGGCAGGCGCAGCCATTTTTGCTCCGGCTCACGCAGCCAGAACAGCCAGCCCCGTGTTCTGTCTGGCAGGCGGACAAGCAGGAGCGCCATGCGGCGCTGGCGCAGGAGTTCAAGGGGGGTGCTCGCCCTGGCTGTGGTCCGTTCATCGGTCATGGCGGACATATGGGGCGCGTGCGGGCGTTTGCAAAGGCGCGGCCTTGCGGCATCCACACCGCCTGTACTGTCTCTTATACACATCTGACGCTGCCGACGATACTCCTTGTGTAGATC
>CALCDN010000163.1 GCA_937900755.1 uncultured Acetobacter sp.
CGCGACCACCACCCCCAGCACGGCCGGGCGCACCGCATACCCCACGGCCGGGCGGGGCGGCAACGGGGCCTCCACCTGCGTGGTGGTGGCCACAAACAGCCTGCCCCCCGTAACCGGGTCGGGCAGGGTAACCACACGCCCCGGCTGGCTCTGGGCAAACAGCATGCGCGCGGGCTCGGGCCGCATCCGCGCCGCTGGCAGGCCCGTGGGGGCATGGCAGCCCGCATGCTCCGCCGTGGTGTAGGGCACGCATAAAAGCCACCCCGCCTTTTGCCGCACAATCACAACAGGCGGGTGGTCGGGCAGGTAAAGCCGCAGCAAGGTGGCGGCGTTAAGGGCAACACTTTCGCGCCGGTCAAACAGCCCTCCCTCGCCGGGCAGGTGGAACAGGGCGGGCAGGGCGCGGTCCACCACCACCATAAGCTCCGGCCCGGACCAGAACGCCGCCAGGCCGGTTGTACTGTCGGTCGGTAAAAACAGGCTGGGCTCGACATCGGCCACACGCGGCAGCGCATCCGCCTGCACACCGGTTACCGGCAGGGCGTGCAACCCGTCCGAGTGGCCCACATCCTGCACGGCGAGCACACCCCGGCTGAGCCGCAGGGGGGCCGCATGCGCGCAGATGCTGGCAGCCACAACACCGCCCAGCCCGGCCCGCCGCCGCGCAGACCGGCAACCGCGGGGGGCGGGGGGGGGCAGGCGCCGGCCCCCCCCGCCACTGGTCCCTGTCCGCCGGTTTGCCCGCCACCTGTCTGCCACGTTCCCTGCCTGCCCCATGCAATCTGTTGTGCAACACCGCCCGCAACCGCGGCCTGCCTGGCCCTGCCGGACCTGACCAGGCTTTACCGGACTTGCGGGGCCACATTATGCCCGCATCAGCCCTGCGTGTTTACCCCAGCATGACAAAAACCAACATGGGCTGCTAGTAACAGACAGGCGTGTATTGCCCCACGCACCCTTGGCCCGCCACCACAGGAGCCCCCATGCCAGACCGTTTTACCAGTATGCAGGTGTTCGTTAAGGTGGTGCAGCTTGGCAGTTTCAGCGCCGCGGCACGTGGGCTTGGCCTCTCCCCCACCATGGTGACCAAGCATGTCACCACGCTGGAGGACCGGCTGGGCGTCACCCTGTTCCGCCGCAGCACGCGCCATCTCTCCCTCACCGAGGCAGGCCGCCTGTTTTTGGAGGGCAGCCAGCGTATTCTGGCCGACATGGAGGAAATGGAGCTTGCCGTAAGCGAGCAGCGGCGCGAACCCCGCGGCCACCTGCGGCTGAACGCCCCGGTCTCCTTCGCCATTCGCTACGTGGCCCCCTACCTGCCCGAGTTCAACCGCCTGTACCCCCACGTGACCGTGGAGCTGGGCCTGAACGACCGCACCGTGGACCTGATAGACGAAGGCTGGGACCTGACCCTGCGCATACGCAAAATGGCCTCAAGCTCCCTGCGCAGCCGCAGGCTGGCCACCATTCGCATGGTGGTGTGCGCCGCCCCCGCCTACCTGGCCCGCGCGGGCACGCCCACCCGCGTGGACGAGCTGGGCCAGCACCAGTGCCTTGGCTACACGCTCAGTGGCGCCAACAGCGCCACCCGCTGGAGTTTTGGCGAAAAGGGGGAAAAGACCATTGCCGTTTCCGGCCCGCTGAGTGCGAACAACGGCGATGTCCTGCGCGAGGCGGCTCTGGCGGGCGAGGGCATTGTGTACCAGCCGGTCTTTGTTGTGAGCGAGGAGCTGCGCACGGGCCGCCTGCAAACCCTGGACCTGGACCTGCCCCCCATACCGGGGCCGGACCTGCACGCGGTGTACGCGCCAGGCATAAGCCTGCCCCTTAAAACCCGCGCCATGATCGACTACCTGACCCAGTGCTACACCCCCAC